>JAGUZK010000002.1 GCA_020060845.1 Candidatus Woesebacteria bacterium | reverse complement strand
GCGCCAGGATGTGATGAGCCGACATCGAGGTAGCGAACCGCGCCGTCGCTATGGACGCTCGGGCGCGACTACTCTGTTATCCCCGGGGTAGCTTTTATCAGTTAAGCTCCGTCCATACCCATAATGGATCGGAGGATCACTAAGACCTACTTTCGTACCTGCTCGACCCTTCGGTCTTGCAGTCAAGCTGGCTTATCCCTTTATAGTTAAACCACCGTTTCCATCGGTGGCAAGCCAACCTTTGTACCCCTGCGTTACAATTTAGCAGGGTACCGCCCCAGTAAAACTGTCCATCTAGCACTTTTCCCTCCCCCGTCTCCAGGGGGAATGAGTAAGCCCAACAATTTTCAACGGGAGGTATTACACTGGCGACCGAAGTCTCCCTCCTATACTAGACAATCAAAAATAGTTGCAAGCAATGCCAAACTACAGTAAAGCTCCACGGGGTCTTTTTGTCCAAGTGGAATTAGGCCGCGTCTTCACAGCCATCGCAATTTCGCCGAGTGAATCCTTGTAGACAGTTGCTAACTCGTGACGCTCTTCGTGCGGGCCAGAACTTACCTGGCAAGGAACTTCGCTACCTTAGAACAGTTCACTAATGTTAATTTCAACTTTTCACAGTTGAATTCTTGTAATCGCTTACAAGGTCGGACTATATCATGTCCGGTGCAATACCGGACCTTGGCGTGTAGTCTCTGGGGATTCCTAAATTGGAAAAACATCATTAATGCCATATTTCCTGGTTCTACCTTTACCTTCATTTATTTTTTCTCGAAGATCTAAAATCTTTTTAAGTCCTGATTCGTTTCTATGTTCTCCTCTTTTTACGAGACTTGAAACTTCACAAAAAATAGAAAAATTTCTTTTCTTTGATTCTGAAAGTAATGGATATTTTTGAAAAAATGGTATAACTTTTTCAGTTAAATCATCTGCATTGGTTACATCAAAAGAATGGAGATTATCAATTTTTCTTGTTTTAATAATTCCACAACCCAGTGTTTCTTGAACTAAATTCAAAACTGAAACATCTTTTTGTGAGATATTAAAACTCAATACTACTTGCCAACCTAATTTATAATCAGGCTTCTTTCGTAATGAGATATTGAAACTTCCTTCTCCTTCAGTAAATCCTGAGATGAAATACCCTATGTTATTCTCGTTTAGGCCTTTCCTGCTGATTGTCCGCACTGATCGCATTGTCACCATATTTATATATAATACACGGTAGCGTCAGATACTTCAACCGTTCATTGATACTAAATCAATGTAAGTTACGGTTTCACGGATATTCCAGCATATAGCCAAGTTTTTTATAGTAACTACAATGTTGTTCATAGTTACTGCTGTCGTTTCACCGGAGCTTTGGTTCAGAGCAATATGAATAAATCCACATCACCCATCCCTTTAACCTACCGGCACTGGACAAGCGTCAGCCCGTATACATAGTCTTGCGACTTCGCACGGACCTGTGTTTTTGATAAACAGTCGGTCAGCAAACTTTTGATGCTACCCTCACTCTTGCATAGCAAGAGGGGGGCAACCCATCTCCCGAAGTTACGGGTAGTTTTTTTGCCGAGTTCCTTAAGGATCCTTCTCTCGATCGCCTTAGTATTCTCTACCAACCCACCTGTGTCGGTTTGTGGTACGGCTTCTTATAACTCTCACTGCGAGTATTTTCTTGCAGACTTAAATTGTTACAATCTCCCACCTCGCGGCGGAATTTATATCACCACTTAATATATTCCATCTTGCGATGAAATCATCTTAGTAGATTTTCTACTCAAAACTATTTAATGGCTTAAACCCTAATTCAATAAAGGGCCATAAAATTCAAATCTGGTTACCCCCAGCTACATGCGCTGCGCGCAGGATACGAGTAAATTAGGATAAGAATGATGAGTCTTTTTTGACTTATCACTCTAATCTTTTTATCCTCTTATCTTACGTGCAACGCACGGTTTTCGATTTATAAGAAATATTGGAATTTTAACCAATTGTCCATCCCCTACCCCCATAAATGGGACTTGGGTTAGGTACCGATTAACCCGTCGCGGACGAACCTTGCGACGGAAACCTTGGGTATTCGGCGGTCCGGATTCTCACCGGACTTGTACGCTACTCATGCCTGCATTCTCACTTCCATATACTCCAGCATTTCTTCCAAAACACCTTCACTGCGTATGGAACGCTCCCCTACCACTTCCGCCAAAGGCGGAAATCTCAAGTTTCGGCACTACATTTAATCCTCGGTAAATCTTAGGCGCAATTTATCCAAATCGACTAGTGAGCTGTTACGCTATCTTTAAAGGGTGGCTGCTTCTAAGCCAACCTCCTAGCTGTCTGAGATAAAAAACTTCCTTTAAAACTTAATGTAGATTTAGAGGCCTTAACTGTGAGTCTGGGTTGTTTCCCTTTTGCCATATCAGCTTAGCCCGATATGACTGTCTGCCCTTGCAATTACTTATACGATTCTGAGTTTGGTAGAACAGAATTGCTTTCGCTCTCCTGCCCTTCCAGTATCTTTACCCGCAAAGCACACAACAAAGACGTAGTCCCTAAAGACTTTTCGGGGAGAGCCAGCTATCTCCGGGTTCGTTTGGTATTTTGCCGCTAACCACAAGTCATCCCATATCATTGCAACGATAACGGGTTCGGGCCTCCACCCACCTTTCGGTGGGCTTCACCCTGCTCATGGTTAGATCACCCGGTTTCGGGTCTTTCCCAAGTAATCAAGTCGCGCTTTCACGCTCGCTTTCACTATGCCTACCTCCTTTGACGGAGTTAAACAAATTACTTAGGAAAACTCGCAGGCTCATTCTTCAATAGGCACGAGATCACCCCATTAGATAGCTTTCGCATCTAATGGGGCTCTCTCGGTTTGTCCGCAAATAGTTTCAGTTTCTATTTCACTGGGTGTCTCACCCTTCTTTTCACCTTTCCCTCGCGGTACTAGTTCACTATCGGTTCGTATTTTTATTTAGCCTTGGAGGATGGTTCCCCCGGATTCACACAGAGTATGTGCTCCGTGCTACTTGGGAATTCCCTAGAGCCAAATTTGATTTTGCATACGAGATTTTCACTCTCTATGATCAACCATTCCAGATTGTTCTGCTATCAAATTTAGTCCCACATTGGGCTCCCACAACCGGACATAACATTTCCGCTTGCGCGAAATTGTACGTCCTTTAGGCTTTTGCGCTTTCGCTCACCGCTACTGACGCAATCTCGCCCGCCTAGACTTGCGTCTACGCGAGACTGGTTGATTTCTCTTCCTCACCTTACTTAGATGTTTCAGTTCAGATGGTTCCCGTACCAACAGCTATATATTCAATAAATTGAATATTTTTACTGTTGGACAGCCAATAAATTGGCTGGATTGCTCCATTCGGACACCGTCGGATCAAAGCTTCGTAGCAGCTCCCCGACGCATATCGTTGCTATGTACGTCCTTCTTCGGAAAATACGACCTAGGCATCCACTATCTGCGTTATTATGAATAACCTTGCAACACCACCTTGGTGTTACATTGACCTTATTCCTCTCTTCTTTCTCTCTCTTTACTTTGTAAACACATAATCCCTTATGTATTTACTATATCCTTCAGTTGTCAAGGTACAACGTAAAATCCTCACTTTGTTCGGATCACGTTGCAAGCTAATCAAATATTGGCTCGCAACCTATCAAAACAAATCTATTTGGTTTACCCCGTTAATTACGAAGTAATTTTTACGAGGTGGACCCAGAGGGGCTCGAACCCTCCGCCTCCTCATTGCAAATGAGGTGTTCAACCAGGTAAACTTTGGGCCCTCACTTGCCTTTAATGTGCAAAAAACCGACTTAAAAGTCGGTATATCTAAAGATAAAAAAATTAATTATTTATCCACACAAAAACGCGCTTTGGCTTTGATTTAAATTAATTTTTTTCATTAAGTATTCCGAACTCTGTGGGTATTATATTCTAAGATTAATCTATGGTCAAGAGTGGTTTTGGCCTTAAGCCTTTTTGCACGCTTAAACAGGGCTTTGCAGCGCTCGCCGCGTGGCCATTCGTGGCTTGCGCCGCCTCTGACTCTCCATTACTGTGGAATTATACAACTCTGCTCGAACGCATTTTGAACGAAACTGACCGCCTCCGCTTCGCTCCGGCGGCTACGCGGATAAGTATTTCTTCTTGAGTGAGAGAGACATATAACCAACACCAATCATCGCAAGCCCAGCGATAACGAGCGCGAGAGGCCAGCCCAAACCGCTTGAGAAATACTCCGATGTGATTTTTAGAATATAAGCCATTAAGAAGAGCGTGCCCCACGTTAGAAACGCTTTGCTCTTGATGTGAACGCTAAGGAACAAAGCTCCAAAAACAAGCCCAGGGTAAATCAGTTCCCAAAATACATTTTGATTTGGCTCCCAACCGCCAAGCGTGAGAGCCGCACCGAGAAAACCGAGAATACCAAAACCATAGAGAAAACCTTGAAGTGGGGCACGCTCATTCTTTGAAAAGGCGTAACCCAATAATATATAAGCAATACCGGCAACCAAAACACGATATTCGTAGAATTTCCAATCGTCAAAATATGGGCCGCCGCCTACCATAAAACTTGTAAGGCTGAAAAATAACCAAGTTCCAAACAAAATACTAAATAAGGTAAAAACATTTTTTCTGAAAACAAGCAGGGACAACAAGTAAGTACCTAACATTATTCCCGAGATCAAACTTTGCGTTCCGTAACTGCTGGCATCAAATCCAGCATTATCAAATACCACCCAAAGACCCATCGGTGTTACGAGAGCAGAAATAAGATAAAAAGCCGAGCCAGCAGCTTCCGTCTTTTCATCTCTGCTAAACAGTAGCCCAACAAAATAGGCGGCGATACCCGAGCCAAGTGTCGCTAAAACTTTCGTTCCAAATCCTAGCGTTGACCAATTTTGCCAAAGCAAAATTGAAATTCCTAGAAAGACAATCGCGCCGCCTATATAATACAAAATTTCGGCGACACCGAGCTTCTTTGTTAAAACAACATCTGTTTTGATACCACTTCCAGAATCAAAAGCCGCGTCGAGTTCTTCTTTTGAAACAACTTTCTGCTCGGCGAGCGTCCTAATATATTGCAAAACTTCTTCTTTGGTTGCCATATGATTTTATTTTATCCAGCCAATAAAACGGAAATTATTGTAATATGAGCCTCCGTTTAGCTGAAGGTTTAATTTTTTGCTCACGTTATGACCTTTCAAATATCGGGTGTTGTAATCTGTTCCTCCGCCCCAGAAGAACGGGAAAAATCCATCGCCACGACTTCCATATACGACTTCAAAATTGTCAGGAGATTTTATATTTGAATCCAAATTTAGATTTTGCGCGTCAGCAAAAGAAATTTCTTTTGCTTCATTTTTTACGACATCGTAAATGTACAATTTTGATTCCACTCGTGGCGGGTTGTAATTTTGATTTTCGGGTTGTTTAATTTCATTCCTAACCAGCTTGTTATTTTGCACAGAATACTGATGGCCGTTATTGTAGTAGTAATACGAATTATCTCCACTTACATATAAAAAATTAAAGTGTGGTTTTATGAAAAGTCCGGGTAGATAAATGCTTCCCGCCACGAACAAAATCATCAAAATTGGGATTGATATTCCCAAGACCAAAGTTATATTTTTCTTGATAAATTCCATATTTATATATTACACCTAATGTAAATTGCTAACAATGTATAAGTCAAGGACATTTGCGACATTCCACCTTCATCCATAAAATACTGCAAGGGGCTTTTTTTGTTTAGGGAGTGGTGGGGTCTTTGGGAATTATAATAAATATTAAACTCTGTTAGTTTTTCTCCAAAGACCCCTTTGTTGTGGATGAGGTCAAGATATGGATCAATGATGTCATCTTGTAATGTTCTGTTGTATCTTTCAATGAAACTATCTATTTTTGGACATCTTGGATAAATAAAATAGTGTGGGATGTTTTCTTTCTTTAGTTGTTGGTCAAAGTGATTGTAAAAATCTGTCATGTTTTTTGAATCAAGGTTTTTGTACATTAAGGTTAAGCAAAACTTACTTTTAACATCAATTGCTGAGATAAAAAAGTCTCTCACACCATCTGTGATCCTTTCTACAGAGTCTGAAATTATATAACCAAAGTAACTAGGTTTTGGAGAATACCTAACTCTTAATCTCTTTGTTTTAACCCTGTTCTTTTGTGCCCACTTTGAACTTGGATCATGATATATTTTCCTTTTCTATTGATGAAAGTAATTATTCCTTTTAATGATGTTGCCAATTGTTGATTCTGAAACTGTTTTAATTCCTGACTCAAGACAATAAGCATCCAAAAAGACTTTTAATTTTTCCTTTCCAATTCTAAAGTGAGTTTCTCTTTGGTTTTTGATAAACTCAACAATTTTAAGCCTAGTTTGAGGTGCCCTAACATTAACAGGTCTTGTTGATGTTGGAGTAAGTGAAGCCAAACTACCTTTTGAAGTTTTAAGTCTTTGTTTCCATCTTGAAATTACTTTTCTGTCTGCACCAAAAGCTTCTTTGCATGCTAGTTCTCCATGGGTATTATAGAAATTAATTATTTTTAATCTTTGTTTTGCAACTTCATCAATATCAAATCTTCTTAAGGATTCAATCATTTTAATCACCTTCTTTGCTCCAGTGATTCTACCTAATTTGAAATAAGCTTTGGAGTAATAATTCATACATTTTGCGTTTTGTTAATGTCGCATATGTATCTCAACTTGTTCAGAGTGGTTTTGGCCTTAAACAGGGCTTTGCAGCGCTCGCCGCGTGGCCATTCGTGGCTTGCGCCGCCTCTGACTCTCCATTACTGTGTGGG
>JAGUZK010000041.1 GCA_020060845.1 Candidatus Woesebacteria bacterium | reverse complement strand
TACTGCTGGATTAGTTGCAGATGTAAAGTACTCAAGGGAAAACTGGGATTATTTCCATTGGGATTCTTTAGGGCTGTCGTATGATTATGCTGATTGGCCTGGTGTTGGATATGCTTTTATTGAAGCAGTTACTCCAAGGCTTTCACAATATCAGGTATTTTCATATCAATATAGTTATCTTCATGTTGGCGATAGCGATGGGATTCATTTAATTCCCGGGGGTTTTTTTTATAATAATCCACCAGACCAAGTCCACCCCAAAGCAGATATTTATGATATGGAACAGTTTTTCTCACAGCATCCAGACAAGACTTTTATCCTTTGGACATCAAGCCTCTCAAGAATAATAGGGACTAGAGCATCATATGAATTCAATAATCAGATGAGGGAGTATGCAAGGTCAAATAATAAAATCCTTTTTGATGTTGCAGATATTGAATCACATGCCCCAGATGGAAGGGAGTGTACTTATAATGGATATCCTGCAATTTGCCCTGAGTATACCTCGGAGACCCAGGGTGGACACTTGGGTAGCATGTCGACAGGCAAAATTAGAATAGCCAAAGGAATGTGGGTACTTATGGCCCAACTTGCCGGGTGGAACCCGGGATCAGGAACAACTTCTACTCCCACACCCACCCGGATTAATACCCCGACTCCCGTGCCAACTGCAGATGCCAATGGTGATGGTAGGATAAATGGGATTGACTATATGATTTGGTTAAATCACTACAACCAGACCACCCAATCGGGGCCATCAGTTGGGGATTTTAACCGCTCCGGAAGAGTTGATAATCAAGATTACTCAGTTTGGTTGGCAGGCTATCGCTAAAAAAACAAAGGTCTTATGAGGATGCTTAAGCTTTTTAGAATTTTTTCTTTGATCTTTATATTCTTTTGGCCACAGACGATAAGTGCCCAGACATCAGCTGATTGGTATATGAGTGGTGGTAACCCCCAGAGGACAAGTTGGGTTTCGGAGGAAGCCAAGCCATCGGGCATTTCTTGGCTTAGACCAATCGAGGCATACATTCCCCAAAATGTCAACTTGATAGCTGTCAATGGCAAGGTTTATGTTGCTACTGCAAGGGGACTTTATGTTTTAGATGGACAAAGCGGTGAACTTGTGTGGAGGTACGATTCCGATCTCCCAATGGGTAATTCCCCTACCGTCTATAATGGCTTTGTGTATATAGGAGGCTATGACAAGAAACTTCATGTCTTTCGGGAGAATTCCACAGGGTCGGTATCACCCGTATTTTCTTTTTCTTTTGCCAAAGCAGGTTATGATACCAACCCCTTGGTCATAAGGGATGGGGCAAATACAAATGGCAAGACTATGATTTTTGCAGGCAGTCGGGATGGAAATATGTATGCTTTCTCGTTTGATGAGCAGTCTTTGCAGGGGACACTGGAGTGGAGATATTCAACCGGTGAGGCGATTCACCTCTCGGCAGCATACAGAAATGGAATAATCTACTTTGCATCAAATAACAACTATGCTTATGCGCTACGGGCATCGAATGGGTCATTGGTTTGGAAATCAGCAAAACTTCCTGGGGACGGATTTCAGACTTATTGGCCTGTTATTTATAACGATAAGGTTATATTTCCAACAAATGCAAGGTATCGGACTGACCTTGATCCGGGCTCAAGGACAGTTGACGCTCCAGAGGAGCTTGGAGTTGATTTAGGTGATCTTAGGGCAATTAACTCCACCATCCTTGGTGATAGATTGCCTGCACAGAGTTGGTCAAATGGAAAGGGGGTTTTGGACATGGGGCGTATGACAGAATATACTGAGAACAATCCCCAAAGACTTCCATACCAGCATAAGCCGTGGCGCAGAAATTACGTTATTCTAAACACATCAGATGGTAGTGAATATACCTTTGATTCAGATGGAGATGGGTATGGTGAGTATATGCCTATTGCCTATTATGGAACGAAGAATGGAACTCGTTACCCTCCAGTTGTTGGAGCAGACAACAAGCTTTACGCTGTAACAGGGTTTTATGGTCTTAATCAAGAACACGGCTACGTGGTGGGATGGAATTTTGGGACAAAGTATGTTAATTATTTCTCTTTGTTGCATGGAGATTCTGTGGAGACGATGGCTTTATCTGGTGGTGGAAATTTGATTTATCGAAATCATTGTTGTGATAGATATGGTGATTATGAAAGTATTTATGCTGGAGGAGGGACCAAGACGTATTGGTCGGAAAACATTGGCAATATGTTTCCTGGATATGACCCCATGTGGTTTATAGTCCCCAGGGCAATGAGTAGGCATTTGGGTTGGTATAAGGGTATTGGCAACTCTGTCAATGGTTTATATCACAATCATGGTCAGCAAAGTCCTTTGATCCCCCACAGAGGTCAAATATTTACTCACCGAAGTAATACAATTATTGCAATGGGCGGAAGCCAAAGAGGAGTGTTGCCACCAATTACTGTTAATCCCTCAAGAACCCCGGCAACTATTTCAGGAATGGATGTTAATTATCTAAAAAGTACCCTTGAGTCGGAGGTTGTAAAAATTATTTCAGCTTCTGGATTTTTAAGGACTGCCTATCACAATGCAAGAGTTGGAAATTATTTTGGTATGGCAGATTACTTTGAAAATCCTGGGGATACGTTACTTGCTCTATCCAGAGCATATCCCCATTTATCCCAGCAGGTCCAAGGGCAACTTCGTACTTATCTTTCCAATTATTACAATAGATTTTTTAATGATGCTTTAATTGCAGATGTTGGTTGGATAGGGGAAGCGCCTGAAAGTATGCCACTTCCCGATGATCTCAAGGAAAAGATCGATGATCCATCAAACGCGAGTATATATGGGGCGAAAACCTCAAGTAACGCCTTTGCTAGCGTAAATTACTACCCCCATAACTTATACTCGTTATATAAGTATGCCCAAAATGTTGCCACAACAGACAGGCTATCTATTTATAATAAAGCCAAGGAAACACTAAATCGCCTACCATCTGTAACTAACGTCTCTGATACAGTGCTGAGGCAAAGACCATATGAACATAATTCATGGATTACAGGAATGATTGGTTTCCTAAAACTTCAGGAATTGGTAGGAATGCAGAGTCAAGATGCTCAACTTCGTCTAACTGTGACAAACAATTTGAATAATCTTCTTGCAAGAAGGTGGCAACTTTTTAGCAAGGATGATGTTGAGTGGGAAGGAGAAGTGTATTACAAGAAACTTTTTTCAGTTGCTAAGAATTTTTTGTTTTTGAGTCCGGATAGTGCAGAATACTACAGGCAAAATATTCTATCTCAAGTGACTCAAGCTATTAATGAGTATGAATACGTTGCCCCCTATTGGTTTGTCCAAAGGTTTGAGAGTGCACTTGGGGAGGGGGCAATTCAGCACCTTTGGAATTCCCCTGCAATGTTTTCAGCTAGAGCATGGATATTACAAGAGCCAAGGGAAAAGCTTTTGGGCTATCTTGATGCGCCAGCTTTTGGGAGAGGGGATCTATTTTTCATCGATAATTTGGTTACCACAATTGAGGCCCCGTCCAGCTCAGGAACAAGTTCGCCTACCCCAACTCCCCGTCCAGGTGATGCTAACGCGGATGGAAGGATAGATGGAATTGATTACATTATTTGGACTAACCATTTTGGTCAAAATTCAACAAATGGGAATAGGGATGGTGATTTTGACGGGTCAGGAAGGATAGATAATTTAGATTACCAGATATGGTTGGCAAATTATTGGTAGTATTGACGATCTTTTACCAATCTGTCATGATTTATAAGAAGTAGAGAGTAATTAGAATGAACCTATTTGAAAAGGTGAAGAAATTTTTTCCTAGAGGGTCCGGCAGAAGATATTTAATTCTTCTGGTGATTGTCTTGGGAATTCCTGTAGCTGTGTTTTTGGTTCGGCGTATTGCTACCTATATTCCCCAAGCTCAAGTTGCAACTGTATCTTTGACTTCCTCTCCCGCAACGGGATCCCTCCCTCCCAACTTGACTGTCAGGGTAAATTTGAATGCGGGTGCTTCGCGAGTGGGATTTGTCAGGTTTGTACTTAATTTTAACCCGGCGCATATCAACTTGGCGGGCGAGATTTCAACAACAGCTCGCCTTCGCCAAAGTAGGGAACCAGCTACTGATCCTTGGATAATTAAAACCTCTATGGCTGAGGCAAATTCTACGGGAAGGGTAGTAGTTGTTTTGGCGCTTGATGAACTGGACAGGTCAAATCCTCCATCTGGAACATTTGAGGTAGCAAGTTTTCCTATTCGAGTGGTGGCTACAGGGCAAAATTTAACTACTCAATTAACCTTTAACGTAACTGATTCTCAGGTTGTTGACATGGATGCGCAGGCATTGAATATATCTACTTCAGGGTCGACGTTTACACTTAATCCTGCAACCAGCTCTCCAACCCCCACATCTACCCCGACAAGGATGCCCACACCCACTCCCACGCCGTCTCCAATACGAACTCCAACTCCGACATTGACGCCGACACCGACCAGACTGCCTACTCCCACCCCAACGCGTGTCAATACGCCTACTCCAACTTCTTCAGGAACGATTACGACTACTCCGACCCCCACACCCATTTGTATCGACGGAGATGCAAACTGCGATGGTTCTGTAAATATCTTGGATTACAGCATATTTTTTGCCAGTTTTGGCAAAGGCCCGGGTGATCCTGGTTATGACCCAAGGGCAAACTTAAATCACAGCCCCGATGGTTTGGTGAACATCTTGGATTATAGTGTCTTGTTTTACAATTTTGGCAACAGGAGACCTTGATGGTATTATTAAAGATTGGACTATGAAGAAAGGAAATATATGGACAGTACTTGTAATAGTTTATGCATTAATAATTGCAGCAGTGGTGTTTTATAGATTAAGTAACAGGGAACCTGTCCAGCAGATATATCAGCAGCAGCCCTTGACAACTTCCCAAGCAGCTTCGGCAGAGACGATCCTATCACAGTATGTTGTCGAGTCGGATAGTGGAGAATACAAAGAAGTAACTCTTAGGGTAGTTGACCCATCTACATTCGAATCAGCCGGATATACTCTTGAGCTAGGTTTTGACCCGAGTGTATTGGAACTTGTTGACATACAGCCTGGGAATGTTTGGGAAAAGAGTGTTGTCTTTCAAAAAGAGATTGCCAGTCCGGGGAAGCTGGTATATTCTGTTGGAAGAAGTTTTGGTTCAAGGAGTGTGGGTGGTGACATATTAGCAAGGGTTCGCTTTCGGGTAATTAATAATCAAGCTATAGAAACAACTCTTGGTTTAAGCCAGACATCAATTTCGGCAGGAGAAGCTAAAAAGGCTAATATGATTATTGCCGAACCATTAGTTATTAGGTTAAAGTAGTAAAGTAGATAAAAAAATGAAAAAGGTAGCAAAGATTTTTCTTCCAATCTTTATAGTAGTAATTATGGGGCTGGGGGTTTTTCTTGGGGTGACGTTGGTTGGAAGAAGACAAATATTTGAGCAGAAGGCAGCACCTGAGACTGCATTGTACTTTACAGCAGATAATCAAGCTCCAAGGGTTGGGGAACAGTTCAATGTCTCAATAGATGTGGATACTGGAAACAATGAGGTTGTTGGGGCTGAACTTTATCTTACTTTTAGTAAAGATGTGGCACAAATTACTGATCTAACTGCGGGACCTTTCTTGCCTAACGCTGTAGTTCAGACAAAAACCTACGATAATGATACCGGAACCATTACCCTTATCATGTGGGTGCCAGCTGGAGGGCAACCTCAGAAGGGGACGGGTAGTTTGGGCACTATCTCTTTTAGAGCTTTATCCGAGGGAGTGCTTAATATTACTGCCGAGACAAGAACCGCTATTTCAGCAGTAAGCGTTGGGGATGTTGGAATAAATGTTTTAGCTAACATTGTGCCGCTAAATTTGACAGTATTACCTGAGGCTGAGCCGACTGCAACATTAACAGTAACGCCGACTGCAACACCGACAAATACGCCTACAAACACCCCGACCAATACACCGACCAATACTCCCACTCCAACCACTGCTAGTGGCGCTGGGGGAGAGACTGCGCCAACTGCAACACCGACAAATACGCCTACAAACACCCCGACCAATACACCGACCAATACTCCCACTCCAACCACTGCTAGTGGCGCTGGGGGAGGGGCGGTTTCTACAAACACACCAACTCCTACTAGAGTGTCCGCATCAACTAGTACCACTTCAACCCAGCAGTCTCTTCCGGATGCTGGCATCTCCTTACCGACATTGATGGGAGTGTCTCTAGCGGTTGGTATTATCTTTCTGAGTATCCTTCTGGCTCTGTAAAAAAATGCCTAAAATTAGCCTTCTGACGGGGACAATTCTTAAGGAGGTAGTAGACTCTCCAATAAATGGTGAGATAAGAGTATCAAAGAGCCTTGCATTTGGAACCCATATTCAAGTTGAGAACCTGACACAATCAGGGGGTGTTTTGTATTGGATATGGGAAAAAACTGTGAAGAAAATAAAAAGGTTACTACCAGAAGTTGATAAATGCCTTGTACTGGGTCTTGGGGGGGGGAGTATTGCAAAGATAATAAGAAAGTACTGGCCTGATGCGGGAATAACAGGGGTAGACATTGACCCTATCATGGTATCACTTGGAAAAAAATATCTTGGACTGGGCAATGTTGAGGTAAAAATAGTAATTAAAGACGCTTATGAATTTGTTACCAAGACAGCGAGGGCAAATAGTAGTATAAAGTACGATTTGATTTTTGTGGACTTATATATAGGAGATGAATTTCCCAACAAATTTCAGAGCTTAAAGTTTTTAAGAAGCGTCAGAAAAATTATGTCAAAGAACGGAATATGTGTGTTTAATCGGCTTTATTTTGGCGAGAAGAGAAAGGAATCGATAATATTTTCGGAGACACTAAAGAAAGTTTTCTCTGAAGTTGAAATGTTTTTTCCGCAGGCAAATGTTATGCTAATTTGCTTTGTCTAGTCCCACCTGTTGTAGGGAAAACAGTCTTCAAAGTAGGGGTTGCAGCGGATTCTGGGAGGTCTTAGCCTTTCTCGGGGTAGCATATTTTCCACCTTAAGCCAAAAGGGGAGCTTTTTTTGCAGATAATTATTGAAAGTTTTGTTGACAAGTGAGGCAGAAAGAGCAAATACAAAGATAAAAGAAATTATCGCTAAAGCTGTTGCTATTGACTTAGCAAGGGGCATATCGTTTGCAACGTATTCCAACCCCAGAATGATTAGGATTAGAGGCCAGAAGCTAAATATCACATACCATACACTCCAGTCAAGTACCCCCAAGTTATTGAAAAGGAGAGTTACCCCGCAAAGGATTAGTAGTAGCGGAAAGACAATATCTTTTGATCTTTTGACTATCTTGCTATCGTTGTTCTCACTCATTTTTGCCCATGAGATAAATAGCAAAGACAATAAGTAGTATAGGCCAAAATTTTCCTATTATGTTGATCCTTATTGGAGCAAGGTTTTGGATGAGAAGTAGCGAACCTAGGATTATAAGTATAATTCCAACTGTGGTACGAGGATTAGCTTTTTGCGAGTATTCTTTGGCGTTTTCAGCTAGTTTTTGTGCCTTTTGCTGGATTTCTTTTACCCCATCTTCTATGCTTTTTTGGGTAATCATGTCCTGACTCTGTTCTGAAGGAATTATTAGCCACAAGATAATATAAATTAGGATCCCGGAGCCTCCAAGAAGGGTAACACCCACAAAGATTAGCCTTATAATCACGGGATCTATATCAAGAAAGCGTCCAATTCCAACACATACTCCACCCAACAGCCTCCCCTCAAGTGGTCTTGCAAGACCTTTGTACTGGTTATTGCTTTGTGTAACCTTTTTACCCTTCACCATCTAGTATTCTAATACCTTGATATTTTGTGGTCAACATATCTGTCCGTTTTGGGTTTGTAATGAGAGTGGCTAAAAAGATATAATGTAGACTTGTATGATTGGGAGTTTTTTTTCAAAGATCCTTGATGTGAATCAGAAAGAGATAAAGAGGCTTTCTTTGGTTGTTGATAAGATCAACTCGTTGGAGGGAAAGTTTAGAAAGCTAAAGGATAGTGATTTTACTGCCAAGACTCAGGAATTCAAGAAGTCCATTAATTCAGGGATTGACCCCAAAGAGATTCTTCCTGAAGCTTTTGCCCTGGTAAGAGAAGCGGGCAGGAGAGCGCTGGGGCTTAGACTATATGATGTCCAGCTTATGGCAGGAGTGGCTCTTTTTGAGGGAAAGGTGGCTGAACAAAAAACCGGTGAAGGAAAAACTTTATCTGCTGTCCCAGCCTTGTACCTTAGGGCTCTTGAAGGAAAAGGAGCTCATCTGGTAACTGTCAATGATTATCTTGCACGTCGTGATTCGGGATGGAATGGCCCGATTTTTAATCTTTTAGGGATGAGTGTTGGATCAATAATTCAAGAAGGAAAGTCATTTATCTTTGACCCTGATTATAATGACCCATCGCATGGTGATGAACGCCTTTCCCACCTTCGGCCAGTTGATCGGAAGACTGCATATCTGGCAGATGTGACCTACGGGACGAATAATGAATTTGGGTTTGACTATTTGCGTGATAACTTAGTCCAGAGCTTGTCTGAGATGGTTCAAAGAGGACATCATTTCGCAATTGTTGATGAAGTGGATTCTGTGCTTATAGATGAAGCACGTACCCCGCTTATAATATCGGCTCCCGATACGGAACCTACTGAAAAGTATTACCAGTTTGCAAAAATTGTAGAGAAGTTAAATCCAGATACCGATTTTGTGGTGGATGAAAAGTTAAGAGCAGCCTCTCTCACAGAGCATGGAATAACGAGATTAGAGAAAATTCTTGGGGTTGCCAATTTATATGAACGTGACTTTGAGACAATACATCATGTTGAAAATGCCTTGAAAGCAAGAACCTTGTTTCTCCGAGATCGAGATTACATAGTCAAGGATGGTCAGGTGATTATTGTTGATGAGTTTACAGGCAGGCTTATGTTTGGAAGACGTTGGGGTGATGGGCTTCATCAAGCAGTTGAGGCTAAAGAGGGAGTAGCAATTCAGCAGGAATCAAAAACCTACGCAACTATTTCTTTCCAAAATTACTTTAGGATGTATAAATATCTTTCTGGTATGACTGGAACTGCCGCAACAGAGGCAGAAGAATTCAAAAAGATTTACAACCTTGACGTGGTAGTAATTCCAACTAATAAACCAATGATCAGAATTGATCATCCTGACATAGTTTATAAATCACTTTCAGCCAAGTACGCCGCGATTGTGAAAGATATTGAGGATAGGCACAAAAAAGGGCAACCTGTCTTGGTAGGAACTACTTCGATAGAGAAAAATGAGATATTAAGCGACCTTCTTAAGCATAAGAGAATCCCTCACAATGTTCTTAACGCAAAAAACCACGAGAAGGAAGCACAAGTTATTGCAGATGCAGGTAAACCTGGGGCTGTAACAGTTGCTACTAATATGGCTGGGCGTGGTGTTGACATTGTTTTGGGAGGGGCACAGCCCCAGAGGAAGGAAGGGCAGAGCGATGAGGAATATAGAAAATCTAGGGAATATAAGCAGTGGGAAGAAGCCCATAGGAGGGTTATCGAAGCAGGTGGGCTCTATATAATTGGGACTGAACGCCATGAATCAAGGCGTATCGACAATCAGCTCAGAGGTCGGAGTGGAAGGCAAGGCGATCCAGGAGAATCGCGTTTTTATCTTTCGTTGGAAGATGATTTAATGAGAATTTTTGGTGGAGAGCAGATGATTGCTCTGATGGATAGATTGCACGTTCCAGATGATCAGCCAATAGAAAACAAGCTTGTAAGTCGGGCGATAGAGCAGGCGCAAGTGAAGGTTGAAGGATTTCATTTTGATTCAAGGAAAAGTGTAGTTGAATATGACGATGTTGCTAACCAGCATCGCGAGGTGATATACAAATTGCGTCGGAAGGTTTTGGAGAGCGAAGACGTTCGGGATGAAATATTTGAAATTTTGCATAAAGAAGTCGATAGAATTATTGGATTTGCCAGTGGTATTGATGGAAAAGTGGACCATGAGAAGATAGTGGTAGGTCTTCTTGAGATAGTCCCATTTGATGAACCTTCTCGTGAGAAAGTAAAATCCGAGATTGAGAAGTCGAATGAAGTAAAGGAGATAAAGAAGATCATTGAAAAAATAATCCGGAATGTACATTCTGTACGCGAGAGTCAGGTGGGAGAGGAAGTAATGCGACAAATTGAGAAATTTGCTTATCTTTCTTCAATTGATCACCAGTGGGTAGAGCATTTGGATGCTATCGAGGGACTTCGAGAAGGAGTAAGGCTTAGGGCCTATGGGCAAAGAGATGCATTAGCTGAATTTAAGAGTGAAGCATTTACGATGTTTGAGAATCTCATGGGTAAGATTGAATCTCAAGTGGCCAGGAGTGTCTTTAGGATCGGAGTTGCACCGTCACCAGCTGAGATTCCCGTAGGTCTTCTGAGGACTAACGAGGACCAGATAGACAAAACTGGATTGCTTCCTGCTTCTGATGGGGAAATTACTGCACAAACCGGGCAACCAGCATTTGCTAACATTTCGTCCAGTGCTAGCTCCTCCCCCAAGAAAATAGGAAGAAACGATCCCTGCTGGTGCGGTTCGGGAAAGAAATGGAAGAAATGCCATTATCCTCAGTTGCCTTGATGAAATAATGCCCAGTGTTTGAACACAGTCAACACCCAATGTTTGATTGCTATTTCCCTTTTTGGTGGCTTTTTTCGAGGGTGTACAAGAATTTGGTTACATCATCAGATGTTGAGGATGTAAAGTATTTGAAGACACTGGTGGGTCTTACCCATTTTATTTTAACCAAGTCGCCACCCGGTTTGGCCTGGCCTGAAATAGCCGTACAATAGAAATAAAAGATTACTATTTGGATTTCTTTGAAACCCGCATCCGGATGGATTCTGGAGGCAACCAGAGAGTTTACTTTGACTTCCAGTCCAGTTTCTTCCTTGATTTTCTTTTTGACATTTTTCTCAAAATCAAGGCTTTCCATTTTTCCCCCCGGAAACACCCAAGTTAGGTTTTCAACCCATTTGTCTTTTGTATTTCTTAATCCTATTAGGACTTTTCCATTGGAGTTAGCTATTATTCCTACTCCTGCTATTAGAACCTTTGATTTGAATTGCGATTTTACTAGCCAGTAGGCTTTTAATATTTTGGCTAGATCTTTTTCGTCTGTAACTTCTGCTTCATTTTGATGAATTGGCTGTGCTTTCTGGTAGCTTTCTAAGTAGAAGTCAATTATTTCCCGATAAAACTCACTTCGGGTTTTGTATTCACGCTTTGCTAGTGACTCTAGTTTTTGGTAGATTTTTGGCGGGAGTGAAATCCCTACCACTTTCGTAATTCTTGCCATAGTATGACTAAGTTAAAACAAGTATAAAATAATTCTTAATATATGTCAACCTCGTTTATTCCGAAATGCCGGTAGATAAAGTTTTGTTGCTGTCTAGTTAGGAGGATGGTAGCCTGTTTTTGGTTTTGCTCTTTAGAAAAAGCTTGATTGGATGTAAAATACCAAGCAGTGGGGGACTAAAAAAACGATGACTGAAAGGTGTCCGATAAGTTTTATGGGGATTCTCCACTGTAGTGATATGCCAGAAGAATGTTGTCTTCTCCTCCAGAACGAGGGAGTTCCTAATGGATATGGAAACTTGGAGACTCGTGGCAATTCTCGAAGCGGTAGAAGGTGAGGAATATGAGGGATGTGTTTTTAGTGGTGTGATAGCTCATGCTTGTAGGCAGGAAATTAATCGCAGACAGGACAGAGCTAAAAGTTAGTGATCCGACTATGGAGAGGTTTTTCGTTTGAAAGACAGCCTAGGTTTTGTCCGTCTTTGTATATTTTTTCTTTACTGAATGTCAATTACAACATCAACAGTTTTGCCTGGGACTGTGTCGGTGTTGTACATTAATAGCTCCGCTTGGGATGTTGAAGTTATAAAGGCGGTCGCTTGCTGTTGTTGTACTGAGTGTGGGAGAAGGTGTATTTTTGGCAAGTTATCTTTCCTTTTGTTATTCATTGGATTACATTAAGAAAACTCCTATCTCTATTTTCATTCTAGGCTATAGTTTTTTCAGCAAGGCGGGGGCATAGACTTTATGGGTAGTTTGTATTGGATGAACATAATTCTTTTACGGATGGGTTTATTGTGGATAAGATAGAAGTATGGCTCGGGATGAAAATGGTGAGATAAGAAGGAGTCCATTGGATTTAGTTAGAGCGGCAGCTTTTAATAGGGAAACCCGACATATGAAGGAGATCTCAGAAGATCCTTTTGTCCCTATTGGCCTACTGTGGACAAATTATTTAATCATCCTGTATTTTTTGAGCCCTTGCCGAACTAGCCAGTGGGTTATAGATGCTAGAAATCCCAATACCAAAGCCCAATAGTATCTGGCTATTCCAAAGCCTGTCAAATCTGCCACTCTTGCGATTATCCAAATACCAGCTGAGTTTGCGATGCCATAGAAAATGAGAGCTTGATACCGCCCCTTTTTATTGATTCCTGCTCCCCTTGCGAATATCTTCGCGAGGTAGCCAACTAAAGTGAGTGCAAAACCACTTACAACTATTGCCGAAAATGGCGTAAGATTCATGTTTCCAAGCTCGTAGTAATTCGGAAGAAGGTAGGTTATTAGTGCTATCAGGATTGAATTGACTGTCCAGTAGATCAGAAACTTTTTGACTTCATTTGAGTTCATTGTTCTCACCCCCAATCTGTTTTCATTTTAGATTAGATCTTGGGATTATCTTTGTCAATTATTTCCAGTTTGAATTTTGCGAGGGAATTAATAAGGTTGGTATAATTGTTTTGTGAGAGGAATTATAACAATAAAAGAGGGCAGTGCGCATCAGAGAAAAATTAGTGTTGGGGGGTCTGTTGATCCAAAGGTAGCAAAAATGAGAATTGTTTGGTTGTCTTTAGGGACTATTGCTGTCATTGTTGGTGCTTATGCTTTGTTGTCGTTTGGCTAAAATTATTTGTGAGTTTCATGGGTACCTTAGACGAGGAAACTAAGTTTGAAAAGGGGTCTCGTTTGCCTCCAAAGAAATCATCTGCTTTGACGCTTCAGGATGCTGTCGAGTTGGGAGAATATGATCCCTCTTTCCTTTCGACTTTTGCCGAATGGCATACTTTAAGCCGCCATGTGCAGTTCCAATATATACGAAGGGCTTTGGATAATAGGCATAGGCATCTAGTTGTGCAATGGGCAGAGATATTTAACATGTTGGATTTTTCTAAAAAGCCGGAGCTTTCTTATGCTCTAGAGAATATTCAAAAGCAGATAAAAAAGCTTGATAAAGATCGAGAAAGGTTATATATCGAGTATTCCAAACTTTGAATTGTTGCATTAAGCGGTGAAAGAAGTGAGCTTTGGTGGTAGAAGAGATTGCTATACCTAGTAAAAAGATATTGTATGTTACCAGCTTGCGCCTAGGTTTTTATTTCTGGCCGGAGTACTTTTTAGTAACTTCAGGAATTAGATAATTCTCGAATGTCTTTTTTGCGTCAAAGTCTGGAAACCATCCCCAATCACGGCGTGCAGAAGTATCATTTATGTTAGCTGGCCAGGAATCAACTATTTTTTGCCTTGCTGGATCTGGATTATATCCAACCATTGTTTCAGGAAAAACCTTTATGACCATCTGTGCGATTTCCGCTGCGCTTATGCTAAAACTTGAGACGTTGTATACATTCTGGGACAGCTTTTCTTTTGGAGTCTCTGCAATTAAGGTGAGAGCTTTGATTGCGTCTGGCATTGCCATAAAAGGGAGGATTGTATCCTCACGCACGAAAGATTCGTAATTTTGTCCTTGTGCTAGGGTATGGATCATTTCCGGAGCATAGTCGCTTGTCCCTCCACTTGGGATTGTCATTGCGCTTATAAGACCTGGAAATCTTAGCGCTCTAAAATCAATATACCTTTCCTGCTGGGGGTTGAGTAGCTTGTAATATTTTTCAAAGTAAATGCCTAGGTTTTCTGCATGCAGTTTGGTAATTCCATAGATGGTTATGGGAGTAGTGAATTGGGTTTCGCTTACAAAACTTGCTGAGTTTTTTGTTGTCAAGTCTGGGAGTCCGTATACTGCAATTGAACTTGGGAAAACGATAATTATTTTCTTTTTGGCTTCAAAGGAATATCTTTGTGCTGATCGGAGTAGGTAAAGAGTTCCGTCCACGTTGACATGGTGGGCAAGATCTGGATCCTTTTCTGCAGCTGTGGAAAGATATGCAGCAAGATGAAAGACTATATCAGGCTTTGCCTCCTTGAGAATCGACTCAATGGAAGCCTCATCAGTTATATCTGTCTTGTAGCTTTTATTTATAAATATGGAGATAGCAGGGTCAATTTCTTTTATATCCAGTGCAATTACTTCATACCCCTTTGATGCCAGTCTATCAAGAAGTAGATGCCCCACTTCACCATTGGCCCCTGTTACTAGAGCAACCTTTTTATCCATGTTCTTATATTACCCCAATTTTTTTCCCTATCAAGGAGATTGTTGCTACGGCATACTTGAGTTGGCTTTTGCTATGGGCAGAAGTTACTATGAATCTAATCCTTGCTTTGCCTAAAGCAACAGTTGGATAAGTTATTGCTACTGCAAATATTCCCTCTTGAAAAAGAAGGTCAGCAAAATTTTTAGCCATAGCTTCGTCACCGATAATCAAGGGTACAATGGGAGTTTGGCTGTTTCCAATATCGAAGTTGAGGCTTTTCAGTGAATTTTTGAAAAATTCAGTATTTTCCCAGAGTTTTTTTTGCAGTCCTCCTCTTGAAACTAACTTGATTGATTCGATAGCACATGCTGTATCAGGGATTGAAAGCGAGCTTGAAAAAAGATATGGTCTTGCACGTTGCCTAAGATAGGAAATAATTTCTTTTTTCCCTCCCACAAACCCGCCAACCACTCCGAACGCCTTGCTTAGAGTTCCTACTTCGACATCCACCTTTGAATGGAGACTAAAATGGTCGACTATTCCTCTGCCGCCTCTACCAAGCACCCCCTCGCCATGTGCGTCATCAATTATTAGTATTGCATTGTATTTTTCAGAAATCTTACAAAGATCAGGGAGGGGCGCTAGGTCGCCGTCCATTGAGAATACACCGTCACTTACTATGAAGACTGTTCCTTCCTTGTTTTTTTGGATTGCCTTCACAAGCTGGTCTTCAAGGTCATTTGGATTGCAGTGTTTGTATCGGAGTGTTGTTGCTTTACTTAACCTGCAGGCGTCAATGATACTTGCATGATTTAACTCGTCCGAGAAGATAATGTCATTTTCGTTAGCAATTGTTGGGAGTACTGACAGATTGGCAGTAAATCCAGATTGGAGTAGGATAACATCATCTACTTTCTTGAATTGAGCGAGTTTTCTTTCCAGTTTTTGGTGCAGAACGGTTGTTCCCGCGATTGTCCGTACTGCAGCGGCGCTAACTCCAAATTTTTTCATTGCTTTTATTCCTTCGGCAATAATTCTTTTATTTCCTGCCAATCCCAAATAGTTGTTTGATGCAAAATTTATGTATTTTTTTCCTTTTATTTTTATTTCCGAAGAAGTTGGGCTTTGGATGACTTTGGGAGTAATAAATTGGTGTTTTTTCTCCAGGTCTTCAAGCTTGTCACTTAAAAATTTGAACTTATTCATCTTTCCTGTTATGTTACCACAAAAACGACATGGTACTAAATTGCCGATTAAGAGACTTATGGTAATATGGATTTATGGAGTTTCTGGCCTGGCATTATAGCGAAGGGATTGCCTTCTATATTGATAGCTGGCTACACACGATAAAGTGGATCAGACACTATTTTTCTTTACCTCTTCTTCTAAGGACCATCTTTGCACCGTGGAAACGAATGGTTGTTGTCGATAAGCAACCGGGTTTTGACTTGAACCGTTTTTTCCAGGTCTTTACATTTAATTTGGTATCGCGGTTAGTGGGAGCAGCAGCAAGGCTTGTTCTGATTTTTGCAGGTGTAGTGCTTATTTTTCTTTCCTGCCTTGCAGGGTTGGCTGGATTCATCTTGTGGGTAGTAGTCCCTCTATCTTCCGTACCAGTCTATCTAAGATATCAAAAAGACCCACGTGTGATAATGGAAAAACTAGCAAGAAGAGTAAGATCCTCCGTTGACCCACTTAGGACTCTGATGGAGAGTGAGGCAGGTATTTTTTTACTTGACCACCTTGGAATTGATTATGAAAGTCTAAGAAAGGTTATAGGTGATGTCAAAGATTTTGGTTCGTTTGCCCCTGAAAGTTTTGGTAAGGCTATCGAGTGGATAGTTAGTAATTCAAGCTTAAATGTTGATTTATTGAGGAAGAATGGACTTATAAAGGAGGACATGATAACGGCATCAAAAATGTGGGATAGGTCAAAGAGATTAGAATCTTTTTGGGGCACGGAGGATTTTGGACGTCCGAGTATTGGGCTTGAAATTCTTTTTGGATATACTCCAACTCTTAACCAGTATTCTTCTGACCTTGCATCCCCCCTTCCCTTCTCCAAAAGGTTAATTGGGAGAGAAGAATTGGTACTTAGAATGTTTCGAGAGCTGTCAGTTGGCAAGAGCATAGTGTTGAC
>JAGUZK010000003.1 GCA_020060845.1 Candidatus Woesebacteria bacterium | reverse complement strand
TAACAATTATACACTGGAAACATCCACTTTCGAATATTCAACTCTTTGGACAGATGCTATAATGACTGCTGAATTTGATTTTATAAATATAACATAATATTGCCTAAATACATAGGAATATATCAAGGAAATGAGAAAAAGGATTGCTATTGACTTAGGAACAGCCAATACCCTAGTTTGGGTTGCGGGTGAAGGGCTTGTGTCAAATGAGCCTACGGTTGTTGCAATTGCCTCGGAAAGTGGGAAGGTGGTAGCGATTGGCGAGGAAGCAAAAAAAATGCTTGGACGTACTCCGGAATCACTTATTGCCTCAAGACCAATGAGAGATGGCGTAATAGCTGATTATCAAGTGACCGAGGCAATGCTTCGGTATTTTATAAATAAGGTAGCGGGGAGATTTCAGCTTTTTAAGCCTGATGTCATGATCTGCGTTCCTGCAGGGTGCACACAGGTTGAGCGTAGAGCGGCTCTGGATGCTACTTTAGCAGCGGGAGCAGCACATGCATATCTAATTGATGAGCCTCTGGCTGCGGCAATTGGTGCTGGAATTCCTGTATCTGCACCCAGTGGGCATATGATTCTAGACATTGGCGGAGGTGCTGCTGAGGCTGCTGTAATCTCATTGGGCGGGGTAGTGGTACATAAAAGTGTGAGGGTTGCTGGTAATAAGATAGATGAAGCGATCCAGGAGTATTTGAAGAAAAAGTATAACTTAATTGTGGGAGACCAAACAGCAGAGGAGATAAAGATAAAGATTGGATCAGCGATGCCTCTTAAGAAAGTAGAGACACTTGAATTATCAGGCCGAGATCAAGTATTTGGGCTTCCGCGAACTGTAGCAGTTACCAGTACTGAGGTAACGGAAGCCATACACCCGGTTCTTATGCAGATTATAGGGACTGTTAAGGGTGTTTTGGAAGACACTCCTCCGGAGCTTGCGGCAGATATTATAGATAAGGGAATTGTGATGAGCGGTGGGACAAGTCTACTTCGGAATTTTGATCGGCTGATAACTGAAGAGACTGGAGTACCTTGCCATGTTGCTGATGACGCTATTTTTTGTGTGGTTAGAGGAACTGGTGTGGTGATGGAGAATATCGAGCTTTGGAAAAGAAGCGTCATAACCAAAAGATAGATCAAAAGCTGCGTAAACTTTTTCAACTATTATAGGACAGTTGTAATATTGTCATAATAGTAAAGATATCTTAAACGATAAGAAATAGGTTATTAGCAATTATCAGATATCGATTAAGAATATATTAAATCCTCTAGTTGTTATTAGATTAATCAAAAGATAACATATCTAAAATGGGGATAAAGCCTTAGATTACTATCAAAAAAACGTTTAACATTTGTGAACGTTTTGTGGATAATTCAAGTATGGTTATAGAAGTAGAATAAGATATAGTAATTTAGTTATTACTGTCTAATGTGACAAAAAAATCATTTTACTTTTATAAGTTTTTTACTTTAAGTTATAGGTCTATTTTTCCACTATCTTTTTCTTACCCTCTTAATATCAATGAGAGATTTGTTGTTTTTATGTTACTTTAGGTGTTAAAATTTGTAATAAAAATGGCCCTAGAAACTCAAAGAAGTCCCCTAAAGAATGTCAAAATTTTTGATATAAAGATTACTAGCACTCCCAAAGAAAGATTGCTAAGTTACGTTCAAAGAAAAATTGATTCCGGGGATAAGCTTTATATAGTTACGCCCAACCCCGAACAGCTACTCTTAGCTGAGGAGGATGGTGAATTTAGAAACGTATTAAATAATGCTGAGATATCCATCCCCGATGGAATAGGACTTGTTGCTGCTTATAAGTATAGCACAATGCCGCGGCCAAAAAGCGTAGTCAAGAGGATATTTGCTCTCGTCAGGCAGGGATTACAAGTTGGGAAAGCTATCTTATTTGATCAGAAATGGCTTCAGAGTGATCTAAAGTTGATCAAGGGAAGGGTTTTTTTATTGGATCTTATTTCTTTGGCAGCTGTACATGGGTATAAGTGTGTGTTATTGGGTGATGAGAAGAGGAGTGCCCAGAAGGCAGTCGCAAAGTTAAAAGAGAAATTTCCAAGTTTACAAATATGGGGGTTCACAGGCCCTTTTCTTGACAATAACGGTATGCCAAAGAGTAACAGGGACATCTTATCGGAAGAAAGATTAATTAGAAAAGTAAACAAAATTTCTCCCCAGTTTTTGTTTGTGGGTTTTGGTGCTCCCAAACAGGAAAAATGGCTTTTTCGGAATTTTGACAGGTTGGGTTTTAACTGTGCAATGGTGGTGGGTGGTACTTTTGATTATATTAGCGGTACAAGGAGGCATGTACCAGTGTGGATTGAGAATATTAATATGGAGTGGATATATAGGCTTCTGACCGGTTCACAAAGGCCTGGTAGAGTGTTAAATGCGACTTTTAGGTTTGTAACAAGGGTTTTCCTAAACAAGCTTTTCAAGGGCTAGTTTTTATTTGCAAGTAATAGCATTTGAGCATTGAGTTGAAAAGCGCAGGTAAATTGACTAATACTTATCTAACATGCCCAAGTCGGATTTATCTCGTTTGACCAAGGTAGTAATATTTGCTACTGCCTTTTTGTTTCTTGGTTTTTTCCTCGTTGAGGATATTGATGCCTGTGAAGTTTACTACATTCATCAGGACCATCTTGGAAGTACTACAGTAATTACAAAGGATGGTAACAAGGTAGAAGATGTAAAGTATTATCCATATGGGGTTCAAAGAGGAAATG
>JAGUZK010000036.1 GCA_020060845.1 Candidatus Woesebacteria bacterium | reverse complement strand
TGCATCCCCCCTTCCCTTCTCCAAAAGGTTAATTGGGAGAGAAGAATTGGTACTTAGAATGTTTCGAGAGCTGTCAGTTGGCAAGAGCATAGTGTTGACGGGGGATCCTGGAGTTGGGAAGAAAACTGTAGTTTTGGAATTTGCTCACCGTGCAGCTGGAGGAAAGTTTGGAAGTAAGATGTCATATAAGCGAGTGCTGGAATTTGATTATAACTTCATTCTCTCTGAGTCGGTTGATATTAACAAGAAGAAGGTACTCCTTTCACAAATCTTAGATGAAGCGTCGTACGCTGGGAATGTGATTCTTGTAATACGTGATATTCATAGACTAGTTGATGCAAGCGTGGAGGGGTTGGATTTTACTGATGTTTTTGAGGAAAGGCTTGGAGGAGGAAACCTAAAGATCATAGCAATCTCCACAAATCACGAATATGAAAGATTTATCGCTCGAAACTCCAGACTCAAGAAATTTTTGGAGAGAATAGAGATCGTACCTCCTAGCAAGGAGCAAGCATTTGAGATCCTTTGTGACTGGGCAGTTGTTTTGGAACAGAATAAATCTATAGTTATTGTGGTACCCACCTTAAGGAAGATTCTTGATGATTCTGACAGATATATTACGGATACGCCATTTCCCGAGAAAGCACTGGAGCTTTTGGATGCAGTTGTTAATTATTGTGAAGATATCAAGAAGAAGGTTGTAACTCCTGATGATGTAAATACTATTTTTGCAGAAAAAACAGGAATTAGCCTTGCAAAACTGACAACGAGTGAAAAGGAAAAGCTTGGAGATTTGGAAAACATTATCCATAGAAGTCTTGTAGATCAGGATATAGCGATCTCGCAAATTGCAAGTATACTAAGGTCGAAGACCTTGAGGGTAACTGAAAGCAAGCGCCCAATAGGTTCATTTTTATTTCTCGGTCCAACTGGTGTTGGAAAAACTGAGACTGCAAAAGTATTAGCAAGGGTTTACTATGGGTCAGAGGAGAATATTTTACGCTTTGATATGGCCGAGTTTGCTGGCAGTGAAGGGCTTGAGAGATTAGTTGGATCAAGACAGGCTAATAATCCAGGGATGTTGACTACAGCTATTAAAAATAAGCCGGCGAGCCTACTCCTTTTGGACGAGTTTGAGAAGGCTTCTCGGGATATTACAAATTTGTTTCTGACGTTGCTGGATGAGGGCTATATCAACGATGCATTCGGAAGAAAAATATCTGCTGCAAATTTGTTTGTCATTGCCACATCAAATGCCTCCGCAGAGTACATAAGAAATCTTGTTGAGAAGGGAGTGCGCGGGGAGAGTTTGCAAAAAGAAGTTATAAACCAAGTGTTGGAAAAAGGTATTTTTTCTCCGGAGTTAATAAATCGTTTTGATGGAGTGGTAGTCTATGAGCCATTGGACAGAAAAAATCTCGAGAAGGTGACAAGGCTTATATTGGAGAGATATATTCTTGACCTGGAAAAGAAAGGAATAATATTGAAATTCACAGATGCGGTTGTTGGTAAACTTATTACTGATGGATATGATCCTGCATTTGGAGCAAGACCAATACGAAGGCTTGTTGAAATAGAAGTTAGTGACTTGATAGGAAAGAAGATGATTAGTGGAGAAATATCTGACGGGGATAGTATTATCGTGGATGTTGATGAGAGTGACAAATATAAGTTGATTAAACAGAATTCCTAATCTTTTAGCACCGCCGCGGTACATGAAGCTAAATTGACTCTTTCTTCTATTGAAAGATTAGTTTTATTATAAATAGGAGTATTTACATACCAGCGGTACATCTATATGAGAGTATTAATGATTGGATGGGAGTTGCCTCCCTATAACAGTGGTGGTCTAGGTGAAGCGTGCCTTGGTTTAGCTAAGGCGCTAGCTGACAAAGGGGTACGTGTAACTTTTGTTTTACCCAGGAAAGTTGATTTGAAATTTGACTTCATGGACCTTTTGTTTGCAGACGTGGAAGAGAATGGATCTAGTGTAGCGGTTGAGCCGTATTTATCTTTTAGCGCTTGGATGAATGGGAAGAAGATAAAAATAAAAGATATGCCACATGGATATATCGCAGGTGCGTTTGAATACGCCAAAAGGATTGAGGATATTGCTCGCAAAGTTTCCCCTGATGTTATTCACTGTCATGATTGGTTTACTTTTCCTGCTGGGCTTGCTGCCAAGGCGGCATCTCTAGCACCGCTGGTTACTCATGTCCATTCAACTGAGTTTGACCGCACTGGTGGCAACCAACCAAACAAGATTGTCTTTGATATTGAGAAAGCAGGACTGGATGGTGCGGATAGAGTGATTGCTATAAGCAATTTACAAAAACAGATTTTGACCCGCAACTATCAGGTTTCCCCTTCGAAGATTGATGTCGTCTACAATGGTGCATCATTTTTTGATAGAGAAAAGTTGCCACCAGCGCTTGAATTTTATAAGAGCCAGAGGTATAAGATTGTACTTTTTCTGGGAAGGATTACCCTGATGAAGGGGCCTGAGTATTTTGTTAGGGCTGCAAAACGGGTCCTTGAATATGAGAAAAAGGTGATTTTTGTGGTTGTTGGTTCTGGAGATATGTTCTCCCAGATGGTCAATGAGGCAGCAGACTTGGGTATCATTGGCAACTTTTTGTTTACCGGCTTCCTGCGCGGAGAAGATAAAGATAGAATTTATCAAACCGCAGATATTTATGTTATGCCTTCGGTTTCTGAGCCGTTTGGCTTAACTGTTCTTGAGGCGATTGGTAATGGCACGCCGGTATTGCTTTCAAAACAATCGGGAGTTTCAGAGGTTGTCTCCAATGTATTAAGAAGTGATTTCTGGGACATTGATGAGATGGCAAATAAGATTATAACTTCCTTGCGCTTTCCTGAGCTTTTGGAAGTTTTGAGAAAAGAGTCCAAGAGAGAACTTCCCTCAATCGGGTGGGATAAATCAGCATCCAGGTGCCTTGAGGTCTATACTAGCCTAGTAGCGTCTTAATCAAATTTTTTATGGCAAGCGTTTGTCTTTATTTTCAGGTACACCAGCCTCTTAGGATAAAAAAGTATCGAGTATTTGATATAGGTAGGGTTCATGACTACTTTGATGATAAGTCAAACAGTAACCTGGATAATAGGCATATCCTAAGGAAAGTTGCATCGAAATCCTACCTTCCTGCCAATGAAATAATATATGGGCATCTCAAGAAATATAGTAATTTTTATGTGGCTTATTCTTTTTCAGGTGTATTTATCGAACAGGCAATAAAGTATGCTCCAGAGATCATCGAGTCATTTCAGAAGCTAGTCTCAACTGGCAAGGTTGAAATTTTATCCGAGACTTACTATCATTCTCTTTCCTTTTTTTATTCCCGCCGTGAGTTTGAAAAACAGGTTGAGCTACATA
>JAGUZK010000004.1 GCA_020060845.1 Candidatus Woesebacteria bacterium | reverse complement strand
TTTGCTTTTCTGGCTCCTTTTAATCTCACGAATCCGCATGATTACTGGCTTTTTCGCTTCCGCCAGCATATTATCTACCTATTTACTGTCGAACCCGGGATCAACAGCTTAGCTTGCTCGAAACATTTTATTAAAACATAATCTGAAATAATGCCTGTAAGGGACATTACGACGAGGATGACACCGCAAAAAACTAACAAAGGCAAAAACAAATCATGCCTCTGGCCATTAAAAATCACGTCGATTAAAAACTTGGTTATGTAGGGAGTGGCAAGCCCGACAAGTGAGAATAACAACGCGGTAAAAAAACCGAAGGCTATTGACGGCGTTTTGCCTAGTAAGAATATTCTTATCAGTTTCCATAAAGCTATTAAATCTCTAAACACAAGTTCTCTCTCATGGAAAAACTCCCTAACACGAGTCAAACTTTTCTTCGGTCAGAGATTATTTATAAATTAGAAGCTGATACTTCCTTTGCTCCTCGGTTAATTAATTCCCGATAAAACTCTTCCACACCAGGATGTGCTATTACATAATACCTGTTTCCGTCCCAAAGAATTACCTTTTCTTTGGAACTATGGTGCTTAAATACCAGTGCTTTCTCTCCATTTTTTAGCTTACACCATCCAATGAACAGATGGTAGGTTTGGGTACCTTTTCTTTGGGTGACTTCCCATTGAGTATTATCTTCGACTAAGCATACTAATAATTTTTGTATTTCAATGGTCTCTGTGACAGGCGGTATTTTCAAGCGTAAATAATCATTGGGGATTTGGTAACCACTTCCCAAGTGATACAATCCAAACCAAAGTGGTGCTCCGACCCACAAACCAAATAATAAGAGTATAAAACCATAATAAAAGAGCTTTCCCATCAAGAAAAGCTTTTCCTTTTGTCGTCGGTATGATCGAATTGCCAAAAGTGATAGAGGTGTTGCCCAAAGGATAATTACCCCTTGAACAATAGGATCCAAATACCAGTCACCCAATAAAGTTAAAAAACTAAGTTGATATATTTGCATTTTTCGTTGTCGCTATTAGTTGATTAAATATATCTTCTTTTTTTACCGCTAGCATACGCAACTTTTCTCGATAAGTTGTACCTAATAGGTAGCAAATCTCGCATGGACGTTTTTTTGACTTAACTCCAATTGTATTTAGTACTACTTTCGGCCCTTCTAAATGTAACCACCAATATAAAACATTCCGTTGCATCCGTTTTATTTGTTGGGACAAGTTATTGTTTTTACTATAGCCCAAACAAAAGATATCTTGTGCTTCCGGAGCAACCACAGCATGCCCGCAACACATGGTAATTTTCCCATCAGGTAGAATGCTGATTACACGTCCTGCTTCTATACAGCCACTGGTCTGCTGGAGTTCTGTTTGATCATTAAAATATAAATGGGAAGGGATTTTTTTCTTAGCTCTACCAAGACGATTGAAGAAATCTTCCATAAACAATACTTCTTCAGCAGTATTAATTTCTTTTACCATATTACGGAGGTACTCCGTCCGGACTCTCGCCCCTAAGATAAACGACGGCTCCAATAAGCACTGTTATACCCAATCGTAAAGCTACCCTCACAGCATTGATAACATTTTGTTCTCCACCGTAATGGGATAGGTAAGGAGCATGAAAATCATCATAACTAATATTTAGTTCCGATAGGCCGCTGCGGCAAAGGTCTCCTAAAATTCTTTCCGCTTTAGTAATTGTATCTGCCCACCAAACATTTGTTACAAGACGTGTAACGAAACCTTTTTCCGTGGCATAGGCGATCGCTTGACATAATGTATCCCAGTGTAGAGTCGGCTCGCCCCCAGTGAAAACTACAACACGAAGCGAGGGTATTATGTATGCTTGATCCAAAATGTTTTTTATTGTATCGAGTCTCAGAACTTCTTGGCGTTTCGGACTACAACTAACGGAACAGTGGTTACATTCGAAATTACACTTGAAGGTTAAAAAGAACGCCACTTGTTCAGGAACCAATATTTTCCCCTCCTTAACTCGGTCGGGGGTATTATTACTTCTTAAATCTCTTAAGACTCGGCCCTTTCTTAAGATAAGTTGCTTTCTTCAACGAAGGCAGTGAAGAAAGATTCCCAAATATGTTCTTTATTTTAACCAGATGGATAGTTATAATAAACGTAGACATAAACCGCTACTAGAAACGCTATAACACCTGCAATAGCGTAAATTCCAGGTACTGATTTTATTTCGACAGGAGGATATGGTGCGCCATATTGCGCCTGCCGCTGAATGATTACTGAGGCTGGCTCGATAGTGCCGTCAAGTTCAAATTCCTTCATTATGTGTCACCTCCTTTCCGTTAACGGCCTGTTGCAGAGCTTGTTCCGTAAGATCAATAAACCGTACTAGAGAACACATTTTCTCGTTTTGTGCTTTTTCCTTAAGTGCTTCAAGGATCTTTTCATCACTGCCTTCGATTTGGTCGGCCAATATAAGCTCCTTATCATTAACGTAAGCAAAAACTTGAGTTCCCTTATTATCCCGCGTTATGGAGATAAACGGTTCGAATACTTGACAAGAAAAATTACAAAAGATATATAGAGTGTTTTCGATGTTCCGATGATTATGTAAACTATCTACGTCAGTAACAGTGTATAGCCGGTTCACTGTGTAGCTGTCTTGACAGAAACTTTTAGCGGTTAGTACCTTGGTATTCATAGTAAGGCCCACATTCGCATCAATATCAGGTGCCCGGGCTAATGATAAGAAAGGTGCTATAGTAGCGAAACTTGCAGTTGCCAAGTGTTTTAATAATTGTTGCCGTCGGCATAACAAAAGTTCTTTAAGGTCTCTTTTATTTGGGTTTGTTTCCGGTGAGGGTATAAAGGATAGAAGTTCGTCCATCGTCAAATAGCCTTCCTTTCCCAAAATCCAAGAATTCTGTGTATTCCGCTGAAATCGTCCAGTGATTCCGCTCCAAATCGTCCAGTAATTCCGGGGGATCGCGTCCAGTAATCGGAGCGAAGCGACGCTGGATTT
>JAGUZK010000038.1 GCA_020060845.1 Candidatus Woesebacteria bacterium | reverse complement strand
TTTTTTGTATTTTCTGTGAGGAAGTTTGTAAATACTCCGGTGAATAGAAGTGGCTATATCTGGCGAGATAAATTAGTAGCTGAAATTAAAAGAGACGCGTCAGATAGGGGATATCCATGTGTATCTGTTTCTTATATTACTGATCCTGGATATAATTTAGGGTATAGATTTTTGATGTTTAGGAAGGGACTTAAATTAAAGCCTGTTTCAGAGAAAGTCCCCGTATATACTATTGTTTACCCTCTTAAAAAAATATTTCCAGTGAATGCTACCTTTGGGGAAATAGGTCTTATTTACCCAGATTATAAAGTGTACAGATCTGACATTGTTGATAAAAGTTGTCAAGGAAGTGATTATAATTTGGTTGAACCCATGTGGGGGATGCCAAGCTAGAAGGATATGGGCAATTAATATGAATAGAATCTATTTATCAGTTGTGATCCCAGCATATAATGAAGTCAACAACCTCAAACGTGGTGTTCTAAATAGCGTTTATGAGTATTTGTCCAGTTGTGATTATAAATGGGAGGTATTGGTTGTTGATGATGGTTCATCAGATGAAACAGCGGAGATGGTTGAAAGCTTTGCCAAGACCCATAAAGACTTCAGGTTGATGAGAGAGCCACATAGGGGTAAAGGTGGGACTGTCATTGCAGGGATGTTGGAGGCAAAAGGAGATCTGATTTTATTTGCTGATATGGATCAATCAACTCCAATTGACCAGGTTGAGAAGTTGATAGCAGAGATAAACAAAGGTGCGGATATTGCGATTGGATCTAGAAAGGGAAGGCCTGGCCAGCCAATAGTGCGTAAGATTATGGCGTATGGGTGGATGGTTTTAAGAACGTTAATTCTTAGGTTGCCTTATAAGGATACGCAGTGTGGTTTTAAGCTTTTTCGTCGTGAGGTGGCAAGAAAGATTTTTAAGAAGATGAAAATTTTTAATGATAAAATATTGGGACATGGCGGAGCTTCGGTTACGGCTGCCTTTGATCTTGAGATTCTCTACATCGCAAGAAAGACTGGTTATAAGGTATCAGAGGTACCAGTTGAATGGTATGAATATGGCGAGAGAAGGGCTGTAAATCCGATCAAGGATTCCTATGAAGGACTAAGAGATCTTTTGAAGGTTAGGTGGAATGCAATAAAGGGTGAATATGAGTAGTTTTATCTAAGTTGCAATGAAATTTTCTTTTGCCAAGAAATATCCGGGGTGGGAATTAATGGTTATATTTTTTCTTTTCTTGGCAGGGGCGGGGTTAAGGTTATACCGCCTTGATTATGTACCTATCTTTGGGGATGAAGCAATTTATATCCGTTGGGCTCAAGTTATGTTGAATGAGCCAACACTTAGATTTTTGCCTCTTTCTGATGGAAAGCAACCACTTTTTATGTGGGCGGTTATGCCCTTCCTTAGGCTAATAGATGATCCTTTGCTTGCTGGAAGAATGGTAAGTGTTTTGTGTGGAATTGGCACCGCTGTTGGGGTATTTGTCCTTTCGTTTTTGATAACTAAGTCAAGGTTAGCCTCGTTTGCTTCGACTTTTATCTACTTTTTTTCTCCTTTTGGTTTTTTCTTCGACAGGTTGGCGCTGGCCGATTCCATGCTTTCGATGTTTGGTATTTTTTCTGTGATATTTGGAATTCTATTGGCTCGGCACGCAAGGCTTGATTTATCAATGATTTTGGGGTTTGTTCTTTTTGGTGCGCTGATGACTAAATCGCCAGCATTGTTTTTTTCCCTGCTTCTTCCTTTGGCTCTAGTTTTCTCAAGAAGCAATTCCTTATCAAAGATCCATCTTGTAAAGGTTATCTTTCTTTTTGGTTTGTCATACCTGATTGCCTATGGTTTTTATAATTTTATTCTTCGGTTGGGTCCTAATTTCCATATGATTGCACTGAGAAATCGTGATTATGTTTTTCCACTATCTCATCTTTGGCAGAATCCTAAAGATCCTTTTATCTTCCATTTTCATCGTGTTATGGAGTGGTATGTAATATACGGGTCATGGTGGCTAGTTGGTCTTTTTGTCTTGGGGGTATTGAAAGTAGTAAAAATGCCAGGGAAAGCCGGTTTTTTATTGATATATCTTTTTTTGCCGATTTTGGCTCAGGCAATGTTTGCGAAGGTTTTTACCACAAGATATATTTTTTTTACTTTTCCATATTATGCTATTATTTGTGGTTTTAGTTTTCTAGACCTTAAGGCAAGGACACCTGGTGGAAAAATTCGTGTCTTATTTTTAGTGGCATTTCTTGTGTGGGCAGCAAGTTTTTTTGTTAGATTTTTCACTGATCTGGAGAGGGCGCCAATTGCCCGTACGGATCGTTCGGGATTTCTGGAGGAGTGGACGTCGGGTACTGGAATAAAGGAGGTTGCTGAGATTATTAAGAAGGAGGCTAGTTTGTTGCCAGAGGGAAGAAAGATTGTAGTAGGGACTGAAGGATATTTCGGGACGCTTCCAGATGGCCTTCAAATCTATCTTGAAAAGACTCCATCAGTGATTGTAATTGGTGTAGGAATTGATCTAAAAGATATTCCTGATAGTTTGAAGAATTCGGTAAAATCAGGGGATAAAACCTATCTTGTTATAAATAGTTCAAGGCTAAAGATGTCACCTAATGATGAAAGGCTAAAATTGGTGGCTAGTTATCAAAAGGCAGAACGCCCTACTTTTGTCCACGAATACTCTCTTTATGGAAGAAATGATACTTTATATCTATTTGAAATTGTTAGGTAAAATTATAAGCACTTATCTATCTTTTGTTTCGGAATAACCTCATCTATAGTAGCTAAGACAATCTACCGAACCTTTGTTATAATTGTGATTAACAATGAGCAGGTTGAATCTAGCAAGAAAGTTGGTAGGAGTTATTAGGGGCCCTGATTTTATCTTTCTTCTTTTGATTATCTTGTTTTCCAGCTTGGCTAGCAGGCATTTAATCTTTGAAAGAGGTTATTTCATGATGCACGACGATCTTCAGATGATGAGGCAGCTGCAAATGGAAAAGTGCTTTAAGGATATGCAAATACCATGCCGTTGGGTACCTGACATGGCATATGGATACGGATTCCCCCTTTTTAATTTTTATCCTCCTTTGCCGTATCTTGTGGGAGAGTTATTTAGACTAGTTGGTTTTTCATTTGTTGAAACGGTCAAGTTAACATTTGCGCTGTCAATTTTTCTTTCTGGAATTTTTATGTACTTTTTTGCAAAAGAGGTTTTTGGGCGGCTGGGCGGACTGTTGTCCGCGGTCTTTTATGTGTGGGCACCATATCACAGTGTGGATGTGTTTGTGCGTGGAGCGATGAATGAGAGTTGGGCACTTGTTTGGTTTCCTGTTATTTGTT
>JAGUZK010000023.1 GCA_020060845.1 Candidatus Woesebacteria bacterium | reverse complement strand
TGGAAAGTTCCGGAAATTCTACTCAAAGGCAACCATAAAGAGATAAAGAAATGGAGAGAAAAAGAGGCTCTCAAAATTACAAAAAAGATAAGACCAGACTTGCTCACTCAAGGTTTCTCTACGACCAAAAAGACTAATTAGTATTTACATACTTTGAGATCCTTTTGCCTGATAATGAAAATTTTTCCTTGGTCATAACCCTCAATGGGTTAAGGCTCTCAAATCCACCTGACTGCTCGAGATTGACCTTAAACTCCTCTATCACTTTCACAATTGACTCTCTTATTGGTGGCAAAATATAGCCAACGGCTCGCAATGCTTCAACTGATAAAACAGTAGTAACCCTTTTCGCTATCAAATTCTTGTTTATTTCACTAAGAGTGGTTGGATAGATTTTCATTTTGGGGTTGACCTTTTCCTTAAGAAGATATGATACCTCCAATGGTGATATTGTACCAGGGTTTGCAAGATGAAAAGTGCCAGATATTCGCCTATCAATCATATCCTTCAACACCGGCATAAAATCCTCAACCACAGAAGTACTATTTTGGTCAGAAATAAAGTGTGAATAAACTGCCCACTTGGCTAGAGTGTTCCTGACATCAACTTTCGAGGAAATAACTTGCCTTGGCCTGACAACCAACAGGTTTGGGGACTTCCCTAATAAATTTTCGGCCCACACCTTTGTCCAGCTATAATAACTCTTTGGATTCGGGATGCTATTTTCAGAGTAGATTTCGTCGGGAGTATTGCTACTGAATATACAGCCGCTTGAAAAGTGACAAAGAAAAATTCCATGTTTCTTACAAACTTGCCATACTTTATATGCCCCCAAAGTGTTTGTCTCAAATGCTTTGGTCTTATTTTGTTCACACTCTTCAAGTGATGTAATTGCTGCCGTGTTTATTACCACATCAGGGTTAAACTTTACTATTTCCTCTTCTATCTGATCCTCCTTAGTAATATCAGCATGGGAAACAAAGACTCCATCAAGGTACTCCTTAATAAATTTCGCCATCTGCCCATAGCCAAAGACTAGATGACTGATCTTTTTATTTTTGTCCAGTCTTGTCATAAAGTTTCTCAGCTCGCCTTTTTAACGGCCGCCACCACCATTCGTTATCCTTGTACCATTCTACTGTTTTTTTAAGCCATACATCAAATTCGTGTTCCGGTTTCCAACCCAAATCTTTTCTTATCTTTCTCCAATCAAGCGAGTACTTTCTATCATGACCACTCCTATCCTTGACAAACTTTATAAATTTTCTAGTTTTTCCAAATATTCTCAAAAGCTTTTCGGCAACTTCTAAGTTGCTTATATCTTCAGTCATCCCTCCAACCACATAAGTCTCGCCTATCTTGCCCCTTTTTAATACAGCATCAATCGCTTTAACATGATCCAAAACATAAACCCAATCACGAACATTTTTCCCGTCTCCATAAATAGGAATGAGTTTATCGTCAATCAGATTTGTAATCATTCTGGGAATAAATTTCTCGGGATCCTGAAAAGGTCCAAAATTATTTGAGGAATTAGTAATGGTAACCGGAAGACCATAGGTAATAAAATAAGCACGAACCAAGAAGTCTGAAGCGGCTTTCGAAGCAGAATAGGGGCTTCTTGGGTTATAAGGGGTTTCTTCAGAAAACTTCTCATTTGAATCTAAAGACAATGATCCAAAAACTTCATCGGTAGAAACATGGTGAAACCTAGTAACATTATTTTTGAGGGCAGCGTCAAGTAGCACCTGGGTACCCAAAACATTAGTCTTAATAAAAACCGCCGGAGAAACAATAGACCTATCGACGTGGCTTTCGGCAGCAAAATTAACAACCATATCAACTCCACTCATTACCTCACCAACTACCCGAGCGTTACAAATATCACCTCTAACAAACTTATAGTTTTTATTCGAAGAAAAATCCTTCGTTGAGGAAAGATGCCCAGCGTAGGTAAGCTTATCCAAATTTATAATCTTGTCATTAGGGTACCTTTTTAACCAATAGCGAATGAAATTACTCCCTATAAATCCTGCTCCCCCCGTCACTAATAGCCTCATATTTTTAATCTGCTTTTTTCCCCAACAAAAAATTCTACCCAATCTGAATGACCATCAGCGCCTATTATTTCAGTTTGACTACCAACCAAACTACTGTCGATAGGCCTCTCAACATTAACAATTTTTACCCCCTCCATGATGACACTATTCTCAACTCTAGATTTCTCAATAAGACTATTATTGGAAATTGATGTATAAGGCCCAATAAAAGAATCCCTTATTGTTACATTTTCCCCTATCAACACAGGACCCCTGATAGTTGAGTTTTGGATCTTACAATTCTTGCCAATACCTACTCTGCCCTGGATAACATTCTTTGGACCAATCTTGCTTTTTATTTGACCGGAGTTGCTAATATCCAAGATATACTGATTTGCCAAAATCCAATCGTCAAATTTTCCCGGATCGAGCCATCTTCCTTTATATTCTATGACCTCAACTCTAAATCCTCTCTTTATCAGCCACTTAAATGGCCCAACTATCTCATACTCACCTCGTTCAGATGGTAAAATTTTGCCTCTTCCCCTAAAACAGCCAAAAACCACACTATCAAAAAAATATATTCCCGGCACAGCAAATTCATTCGGAGGATTTTTTGGCTTTTCCAAGTAGTCTTTAAGCCGTCCTTGCTTGTCAAATACAGGGACACCCATCCTCCAATTTTCGGGATGTCTGATCTTGGTAATTAAGCCGTACGGTTTTCTTCTTTCAAAGTAATCTACCAATTCCTTTATACCTTCGGTGAAAATATTATCTCCAAGATGTAAAAAAAATCTGTCCCCGTCTACAAAATCCTCACATACCTCCACAATATTTGCTAAGCCCAGAGGCTCAGGCTGAAGAACATAGGTGAATTTCAAACCCCACTTAGAACCATCACCCAAAAATCCTTTTACAAGATCAAGCCAACCAGGATTATAAGTTATCGCCACATCTTTTATTCCCGCCTCTGCTACTGATTCGATCGGATAAAAAATGAGTGGCTTATTGGCAACTGGGATAAAATGCTTATTGGTAGAAAAAGTCAGGGGTTGCATTCTCACCCCTCTCCCGCCAGTCGGGACTATTGCTTTCATCAGCCTAAATATAACACGGTCGCAAGTCAAACTCAAACCCTATCCAAAGCTAGGTATGTCTATCCGCAACACTTGAAGCTCCCCATGAATCCGGTTTCGTCCTGGCTGTGTAGCCATTTCCTGCAACCATACCAACAACCTCTCGAATCATCTCCCGTGTCGGACCTAGCGATCCAACATCAATATGAATTTCCAAATCATATTTTGCCGGAGATACTTTTTTTCGAATATCAGGGACAATAATTCCAGCAAGTTCCAGGCTCAAAAGGGTCTCTGTATGAATTCTATTTCTAAGCACCATGCCTTTTCCTTTCCTTCTTATCCTTCGATAAAAGTACTTTGCTCCCTTGCCAATCCTGTGGACAACAACAGCTGTGATGAAGTCCACATCCTGCACACCATTTGACCGAGCTTGGCTGTCCGACCCGATTACAAGTCGATAAAAGCTTGAGGGATCCTCATCAATAAAAGCAACTATTTTTCTGACCATATCTACAACTCCCATCTTATCGCCACTTGGGCTTGAAAATACCATATCGTCTGGTTCGCATTTAATAGATTCCATATATTCTAAATTATACTGCTTTGGCCTTCTGCTTCCAAATTGCCCTTGTATAGCCAAACACAGTAAATATATAATCTATTCGCATGAAAAGAAAAATTACAAAAGCAGTTATCGCTGCTGCTGGGTACGGAACACGCTTTCTACCTGCAACAAAAAACCAGCCAAAAGAAATGCTACCAATTATCGATAAGCCAATTATCCATTACCTAGTTGAGGAGTGCGTAGCTTCCGGAATCACCGACATAATCATAGTGACTCGAGCCGGCCAGGGAATTATGGAGGATTACTTTGACAATCACATGGAGCTAGAATATGTTCTTGAGGAAAACGGAAAAAAAGACCTCCTTAGGAAAGTCCAACAAATTCCAACCCTTGCAAACTTTGTCTATGTCAGGCAGAAAAAGAACTTACCTTACGGAAATGCAAGCCCCATTTACTGTGCTGCACCTCTAATAGACGATGATGAAGCCTTTGCATATCTTTTTGGTGACGATATGGTTCTCAGTGAAACTCCATGCCTAAAACAATTAATTGATGTATATGATAAGGAAGATGTCAACGGAGTGATTGCAACCCAGCCGGTTCCTCTAAATCAAGTCAGTAGGTACGGGATAATAAAATTAAACAAAAAAAACCAGCTTGAAGAAATAGTAGAAAAGCCAAAAATTGGCAAAAACCCCTCAAACCTTGCAGTGTTTGGGAGATTTATCCTTGACCAAAAAGTCATAGAAGAAGTAAAAAAAATGAAAACTGGAAAAGGAGGGGAACTTTGGTTGACTGATTCAATTACTTCAGCTATTAAAAGAGGGGCAAAATTTCTAGTACACAAGGTTGAAGGGGAATGGCTTACAACGGGAGATCCGCTTAATTACATGCAAACACAGGTAAGGTTTGCGTTAGAGCGGGAAGATATTGGCCCACAATTTAGAAATTATCTAAGGGCGCTTAAGCTATACTAGGCTACAAATATCAAGGACAAACCAACAACGAGGCCAAGAGTCGCAATTGAGATATATTCTATAATTATTGGAGCATGTAACTCCTCATGCAAGTGATGATGGGCAAGCCCCCAAAAAACATATGATACTGAAGCCGCAATAATAATTACCGCTTGAAATTCCTTATCATACCAAAAAATAAAATATCCACCAACTGACACTAAAAGTATGCCAACTAAAGGCATGAAATGAGCAATATGCCTACTTATTTTTCTTAACATATCCTTAAAGTATTACACCAGCTCTACTCATTAAAGCTATTGCCAAAATTGTCCCCAAAAAAGCAAGATGTGCCAAAGTTCTTCCAGAGAGCCTGGGGATCCTTTTTTTGTAAACCACAAAAGCATCAATAACCATTATCAAAAGAATTAGCACAATAGTCAAAAGAGAAACAGATCTTGTTGTATCAAAGGGCGATATTATTACTCCCAGTGGAGACTGCGATTTGGCTGTTGAGCTTGTAATTGAGTCCAAATATCCGGGAGTAGGCGTAAGGAGGGGACTTGGTAAAAGCGTTGGGGATGCCACTTGAGATGGACTTAGCGTTGCCGTTGGGGTTAACGGATTTGTGGGCACTGGGGTTGGAGTCACTTTCTCCGATGATGCAAAGGCAGTAGCAATCTGACCCGACTCGGCAACAGGAGAGCCAAAAAGCTGAACTATTATTGTCGTATCTACACCCGCCAAATCTCCTTCAACAACAGCAACACCAATCTCTTTGTATCTCCCGCTTAAGATGTTCTCCCTGTGTGATGGGGACGCCATCCAAGCTTCAATTGCAGCCTCCGGGTTTGAAAAATCTCTCGCGAGATTCTCACCCGCATATTTATATTTATAACCTGCATTGGCAAAAAAGGCCCACGGCTCGGTCCCGTCAGGCGCTGTATGTGCCCAATAATCATTTGCCAACATATGCTCACCCTTTGCTTTCGCAGCAATAGATAAAGTAGAGTTATAGACAAGGGGGGGCAAACCAGCTTCAGCACGTCTTTGGTTGGTTAACTCAATAATTTTCTGTGGCGGAATATTAGAAGCATACCCCAGTATTCTTATTCCAACAGCAGGGAAAGACCTAAGAAGAAGCTGAAGAGCCAAAAGAAGGCTGGCTAAAGCAAAAATTGAATCTGGATGCAAAATCTTTGCCTTATGGTCATTTGAGACACGGGGATAAAACAAATGAACAACAGTTTCAATTATCTCTGCCATACTATCTAATATTAAACACATTCCTGCTTAATAATCAAAAACTAAAAAACCAACACTAATCAAATTATCATAACACCAAACAAGTCTGATCAAAATAAGATATTAAAAAGCTATTCTTCAGATGGATTATCAGAAGGTGAGCTGTTGGCAATATCAGAAGCGCCAAACACATTACCAGAACTTACTTCGCGATCACTAAAAAAGCCAATACTGTATGCCGCAAGCAAAAGAATAAGACCTAAAAGTGGAATAATAGCGTAAATTTTCACTGCCATTCCAAGTCTCTCTGTTAGATTTGAATAGGGGAAGATATCCTGATCTACTCCAAGATTTACATACTTTTCTTTCTTCCTGATCTTTAGCTTGATCTTAGCAATTTGAGACGTCTTTCTAATTACTTCACTCATCAGGAACTTTAATTCCTCATATATAATAATTGTCGAAGGAACTATGACAAGGAGAATAAATCCCTTCGGACTTTTTGCAAATCCGGCAATATATCCCAGATATGGAATAGAAAAAACTACCTTCCCCACAATCTGACTATCTCCAATAATTTTTGGGTCAAGATCTCCATTGGCATCACCTTTTGTTCTAAACTCATTTTCCCCCACCGATTCCTTTATTCTATGTGTGACCAAATTCTTTTTCTTGCCGCCGCCCATATCGTACGTAACTATTTCGCCGACATAATATCTTTTCTTTGGGATAACAACCACAACACTTCCGGTTTTGATTGCAGGCTCCATGGATCCCGACTGAACAATAAATAACATTGGTATCTTTTCCCGACTAATTTCTATCCCACCCAAAAAATTCCGAGCTTCTTTCCAAAGACTCATCATCCTGCCAGGCATGGCAACAGCCAAGAAAAAACCCAGCTCAAACGAAACAATACAAACAATGATAAAAACAATTCTGCCAAAATTTTTTACAATCATATCCCACAAAAATAGCCCAAGGGCAAAAAATTCTACCTACCTGCTAAATAGCAATGCCGCTTAGGTTTATACCATCAACTCTAAAATCTTCATCAGTTTGGCTTGATTCAACCCTAAATCTTATAAAAAAAGACGTGTTATCCAGACTCGAAGGTAAACTAATTACCTCTTGCCCACTCCACCCTAAAATATCTGCGTTAAGGTTATAGCTTGCAAGTTCTACAACTCCCGAAGGAGAAGAACATGTCCCGGTCGTAAAGTATTCAACCCTTCCTCTGTCTGATGCCTCTGAATTTAAGTCACCTCGCCTATAAAATGATAGGGATAAGCCTTCATAACCTGTGGCATTAAAATTTCTACAGATCCAGCCTCCGGTGCCGCCTATCTGGGCAAATCTTCCACCATCCGGGCTGGCTGAATTGTTCCCAACCAGGAAAGGATCTCTTGCTACAGTACTATTTCCACTCCCATCATTCTCCTCCCAACCGGGAACATCAGCCAATGTTGCCCCTTCACCAAACCCATCGCTAAAGATAACTTCTGGCTTTTTGCCTTGTTCCTGCTCACAACTGGCTATCTCTTTAAGAATAGACTCTAAACTGGTGTAATCCGCTATTCCAAAATAATAAGCAGGACCCGTTGCAATACTATTCCTAAGGTAATTACTGTCCACATCTCCTCCCACACCTACTACATAGATCGTGACTCCCGCTGCTTTTGCATTTGCCGCTTCAGTTGCTGCCATTGCCCTTGCATTAGAATCACTCCCAGGCTCATTGGGATTTCCATCAGTTACAATTACCATATAATCGGGAGTAGTTGAATCGTCCCTATCTCTAACACTTTTCAGTTCAGCATTTGCAATTCTTATCCCATCGTAAAGATTTGTAAACCCACCACTTACCAAACTGTTGATTGCACCTTGAATGCTAGCAATATTTCCAGTCAACTGTAAATCAAGACTACCTACAGTTGCAAAGCTAGATTGCCCAACGTGGACACCACCGTCCGGATTAAGTGCGGACACAAAAGCCAAAGAAGCAGATTTCAATTGACTAAGTTCAGAAGAATTTATACTCCCTGAACGATCAAGCACCAGCATGACATCGGCTTCGTCTAGACACTCGCCTTGGCAAACATAATTATCATTATGTCTTGCCTGTATTGCACTAAACCTTAGGCTGCCGGAGACAAGGTCTGTCTGAATCTCATTTCCAGCCGTATCCTCAATACTCCACGCCACTCCTATGCAAGTATCAGTAATCGGTCCATTACCAGTCGTAGAGTCGGCAACCGGCCAGTCTAGATCCTGTACAACAGCCCCTTGCACCAAATAAGTCTCATCTTCATCTTTGAGATTATTACACCTGTGATCACCAGCTCCATCGTCGTTCCATATATCAAACTTTATATTCCCCAACAACTCTCCAACATTATCAGCTTCGCAACCAGGCTCGGCTAACTCCTCAGGGGTATTACATGACACTTCTTCGGACTTGATATCGGCAATTTCTGCACACACCCAAGCTGGATTATTATCAACATGCAAACTAATTGTCTGCTCTCCAAAATCACCAGGCTTAACATCAGTAAAGGAAAAAATGGCCTTGCCATCTACCCAATTATCTACTGTCCAACTACATTCACATGGATCCCCCGCCTTGGGGTATCCACCTGGCTCTCCCCTCCAAAATCCCCCAATACAACTCATCCCATTATAGTGGCACTCGTTATCAATCTTCAGGTCAATAGACCCAGCATGCAAAATGTTTTCAATTGAGCTTTCAGTATCAGAGAAAAACGACCTTGTTGTACCAAACACAATAGCTGCTACTACCCCAATCGTAACAACACTTACAAGAATTCCCTTCATCTATATCACCTCCTTTCTTCACAAAACTTATAAAATCAACTCTACTCTTTTCTTTATCCTGCTCGTCTGTCCCATGAGGAAAAATTCCTCATGGGACATAATCACATTCTGACAAACGAGCATCTCCTCAAACACCTCAACTCTACCCTGATTGTGGTGTAGGTGTAGGAGTTACCCAAGATGGGTTCCAATCATTAAGACAGCTAAAATCTGGGTTATGCCTTGATTGAACAGCATAAAACTCCAGATCGCCCACCAAAACATCGGTTTGTGCGGCATTATTTACCGCCTCACCACCACACTCAAATCCAGTCCCCCTGACAAGAGGATCTTTAGACTCATCTACACTGGTCTCGGGGTTATCCACTTTCTTCCCAAGACCATCCTGCACAACCGGTTTTACCGAAAGAGTACCAAAACACCAATATTTCCCTACATAATGGGTTGTCCCCCCAGGAAGAGGAGATGTATTTTTATCAGCAATTGCAACTTTGCCCTGCTGATTTACCAACAAAGAACCTAGTGTCCCTTGTAGGATAACTCTTTCATCCGTACAGTTTCCTGATTCCGCAGGACATACTTCAAAGACATTATCTCCATCATCCCACCAAAATGCTATTTCCACTCCCTCATCCAACTCACCATCAGCGTTTGCCGGATTTTGCAAGTCCTTGGTGTTATCATCGGCTTTCTCAGGCTCGGTGTAGTTAACATCATTATCACTGGTAACTCTGGCCGCAGCACATACCCAAGCATCATTATTGTTTACGTGGATAGATATTGTATCTTCACCGTAATCCCCGGGCTTAAGGTCAACAAAATCAAAAAATTTCTTTATAGTCTCACCCTCAAGCCAAGAAGTAGAACTGCTAGCTACAAATTGCCCGGAAGGTTCCTCGTAACCCGGAATATTCCAGTCGATAGCGTAGCTTTCGTTATCAATCAAGAGATCAATAGCTCCCGCCTGAAAAGTATTTCCAGTTGAACTTTCCGTATCCGAGAAAAATGCTTGAGTTGCATAGACAGCAATTACTGCAACTGCACCGATAGAAAGTAAACTCAAAAATATCTTTCTCATATTTTTCACCTCCCTTCTAATCCGTTGTTAGCGGAACTATTCTTCTAATTCCAATATCAAGATGCGAAAGGTCCTGTTAAAGCGCCTTCGCACCTCGACCTTAGAATCCAAAGAAAATTAACAATCACGAACACTTTAAAACTCCCGGCTCGGAATCCGTAACATCATAAACTTTCCAATATACAGTCTCAAAAGTGTGACCCGTCATGTTATAGGGAGGCCTATTAGGAACTACGGTTGTACCGCACCACTCGGCTGGATTGGGAGGATTTACTCCATAGTAGTTATGGTATGAACGACCAGCCTTATAGATCCAAATATCGGCATTTGGAGTAAACCAAAATTCATAACCCGTTGGGTACCCCTTATACTTGATTGCACCTAAACCTGGGTTATTCTGATCCTTGCCAACTCCTTCAAGTAACCAATTGGAGTCGCAGACAAAGTTAGAATTATTCCTACTTTGGACCGAATAAAACTCGATATCAGCTTCTAAAATATCAGTTTGGGTTGAATTTTTTAGGCCGGATCCATCACACACAAACCCAGGGTTCACCTCCGGGCTTACACCTTGGCCTGCGGCTACAGGCACAAGCGATAAATTACCAAAACACCATGCCTTCCCAATAAAGTATGTCTCACTGCCTACTAGCGCCTTTGGAGAAAACTGCCAGATATTAAACACTGAATCAGAAACCATCCAATTTGACGAGCTAAATAAATTTTTTGCAGTTCCCTTTTTGAAGATTTTATCTATTTCGTCTGTCTCCAAAACATTATCACCATCATCTGCCCAAAATATAAAGTGAATATTTTTTCCAAGCTCTCCGTCAAATAAATCATCATCTGGTTCACTGCAACTTGGATCATTTTGTTCAACCGTTTCCGGTTCAGTACATGTAAAATCATCATCTTTTTTAAGATCCACTTTCAGGCAAACCCACGCATCGTTATCTTCAACTCTTAAACTAATCGTATCTTCACCCCAATCCCCAGGTTTAAGATCACCAAAATCAAAAAAAAGATGACCATCCAGATCGGTTTTCTGCCAGGTTGTTTTTGGACTTTTTTGGCCATTATAGTAGCTGTCATTATCAATAAGTAGATCGATCTTTCCAGAAACCATTGTATTATTATTGGAAACTTCAGTATCAGAAAAAAATGACCGTGTTAGATCTGTTGCTAGAAGCAATACTGCCAAAGTAGTAATGAGGCTAAATAAAATCTTGCCCATCTTGTGTTAACTTAACTTGGCTAATGATCAGTAGCTCTACTCCGCTTTCTCTAACAACAACTTATCATCTAAAAAATACCCTGTCAATAGTAATTAACTATATCAAAGTGGTAACAAATAAATAGGATTATCTATTTCCCAACAATATATCCTATAACTTTATATCTTAAACCGGAGGACCGGCGTGGCTTATTAACTAGATGGAATTATAATCCTCGAGCATGAAGTCTCCTTACTCCCAGTATCACTGAGATTATTGATAAAGATATCAAGGCATTGGCTATATGATCCAAGAACATACCTGTTGGTGCAAGCTCACTTACTCCTAACACTTCCCCTTCTCTAGCTTGTTTAGGTTCTGATGTTCCACCAGTTGATGAGGCAGTCTGCGAGGCGGGCGTTGGCGTTAACTGGATAGATGCAGTTGGGGTAGGTGTCGGCGTGGGTGACTGATCCGTAAGAGTGGGGGTGGCAGTAGGAGTCTCGGTTGGAGAAGCCACTGTAGATGTTGGTGTTGGTATGATAGTCACAGTTGGAGTGACTGTTGGAGTATTGCAGGGCTTACAGACTTTCCTCGTTGGCGTCGGCGTCAAGGCACGCTCTGAACAAACAACCGCAACCCACTCCAGATTATATCCCAAAGTTGACTCAACATATGCTCCACCAAGACCGTTTATATTCGTTTCAAAACGAAATCCCGCGTGGGGCATCTCGTACACAATATCTTCCTCCCCAGCATGCACAAGAACTCTCTCTGCAACCTGGGAATATGGGTCCGGGCACTTTACGCCAGACTTCGTCCCACGTGCCTCTTTTCTATTGCAAATAAGAGGGTTATCATCACAAAAACGGACAAAGCTACTTGCAGTATAATCGGCAAGAGTAATCCCTGCAACTCCAATAGGAAATAGCAAAGTTATCAAAAACAAACTAATTCTCCTACCAAATTTCATTGCGCAATTATACTATGGGGTTAATTATTAATCAACAACTATAGGGGTGCCGATTACATCATGTTAAATAGAGGCCTGGCACGAACAACAAAACGTTTGGAATCGGCTATGCCTACACATGTATAAAGTGTAAGTACTTCAAATCCAGTTGGGGAAACATATTCGACCCTTTTCGGAGAAATTACATTCGTCTCATAGACTACATAACTATATACCCTTCCACTACCACTAATGACTCGCACTATATCACCTACTTTAACTCTCTTTAACTCACCAAAAAGGTTTTTCTTATTATGGGCATAAATCACAATATTTTCTCCACCTCCTGGCGACGAGGAGATATCAAGATGCACTGCTGAATTAGGAGATATTTCCCAAACTCCATCTCTGATTGATCCCTCAGACACGCCTAAATCAATTCCAACGCTATCAATCATTAGGCGCTGAGGGCGCGGCAGATGCTGGGGGCTTCCACTGACTTCTCCTGAGAATGATAAAATCCCAGCTTGCCATGATTTTATAAATAAAGAAGCAAAGAAAAAAATAGTACCTATGGCAATAAGTGATACACCTAAGCTTTTCTTGGAATCACCCTTTCGCTTCATAGAAATATTTTATATTTACGTTGAAGACAATACAACTAGACCCCTTGGCTTACCTTATATGAAGCATCGCGATAAGCGTTGTAAAGAATGTGGCAATTAGTTTTGCCTTGCTTTCAACAAAATTCCCAAATGTCAAAAGGCTGTCCCTTACAAACCTGCGTCTCTGATAGATCTTTGAAGGAATATAAACAGTTAAAAGAATGTAAAAAATATTTATAATCTTATCAAGAAGAGTATCCTTGCTTCCCGCTTCGGTAACAATACCCATCACCTCTCCATCAGAGGGTAAATCAGAAGCTACAGCAGTCTCAACTTTACTTAGGCTTTTGTATTTTGATTTTATTGAAAAATAACTATATGAAGCCGCTTCGACTAGGTGATTGTCGGGTCCCACAAATCCTTCAACAATTGCCTTGGCAGTGTATTTGCCTGGTCTAGCATTTTTGCTAAGGACAAGACCTGTTGATATTTTATATCCCTTTCCAGGAGCAATATCACCAAGCTTGACCATGCCACCCCCTGCGCTTTGGCCGTTTTCATCAAGGAGCACAAGTCCCCACCTTGCATCATAAACCCTTCCAGTACCTGGGTTTTTAATCTCGACAAAAAATGTAACTGTGTCTCCCGGATAAACAAAATCATTGACATTGTTTGTCTGCGAGATGGTCAGGTATCCTCCACTTTCCCGCTCATTACCGCCATGGTTTTCCTCTGAGGTTGGATTCTGTACAGGAGCCTCTTTTTCCGCTAATGCTTCAAATTCACTTGCCCCACCAATATCTCCATCTAAAAAGCCAAAAATATTAATAAAACCTATAAAACCAATGGAATTGATAAGTGTGCTATTTATGATATTAAAAAGCGACACTGAACTAAACGCATTGCCAGTCGATATACTATTGGATAAACCATAGGATTGATTTCCCCCTGTAGAAGCAAGCGAGGTAATGCTATTAGTCACAAAAGCACTGTTTTGAATTGAAGCTCCATCCACACATCCCGGACAGTCATTTCCCTCGTTTGAATATCCAACACCTACCAAGTTCATACTACCTCCACCCACTTGGGGCGCAAAGTTCCCCCAACCTATAAAATTCCCAGACCAACCCCCAAAGACATTTATAAAAAGCCTCTGAAAAACTACATCTATATAAACCTCATTAACAAGGTTATAAACCCCTACGGCACTATAGGCTGATCCAGTCGAGATCTCGGCACTTGAGGTAGCAGTCTCCGGATCAGTAATAACTATAGTATTTCCACCTGTACTGCTGGTCGAGTCAACATTATTGGCAACTTCGGCGTGATTTTTGATATCTACCTCAGCTCCACAACAGCCTGATAGTGCAAGGGCTGGGATATCAGGAAGGATAATATCCCCAAGGGACACATCATAAATATTTATTGTAACAAAATGTAGTCTTGATCCAATGATAGTTGCATTTATCTTATTAAGAAGAGAGACTGTACTAATCGCATCACCCGTAGTTATGGAACCATTTCCTTCCAAGCTGTTTGACCCGCTTATTGCAGCCGATACAACACTATTTTCCACATAAGCATAGTTATTTGCATCAAGTAGTACCACATTTATCTCACTTTGCGTGTTCTGGTCTACATTAAGAACTTGATTTAGAACCCTAAGGGGGGAATTTGACAAATCTATTGCTGATGATGATGCAAAAATATTTAGGGTCTGAAAATAGACATCTGAATCAACCTCTAAAGTATTGACAGAATTTACAACTTCAGTACTTGAGTATGCATCCGAAGTCTGTATGGCCGAAGTAGGCATTGGGGTAGGTGTGTTAGTGGGACTAGAGCTCCCGGAATCGCCAGAACTTCCGCTATCCTGGCGATGCGTTTCTCCATTGGAATTGCTATCCTGCGAAGCGGAAGCAGATGGGGTAGCTACCTGCTCTGCCAAATCCGCCGAATCTGTTGCAACCGGGGAAGCAATTACAGCATTATCTCCAGTCTGAGCAGTAGAGCTAATATTGTCGATTACTTGTGCTGAGTTATCAACAGTAGTACTTGATGTCTCTGGAGAGGGTGTTGGGGTTGGTGTTATTGTTAGTGTTGGGTCGCTATTACTGTTTTCGCTCTGTTGTTGACTGTCTTGGCTTTGGGACGGAGTTGGGGTAGGAGTTTCTGTTGGAGACGGGGTACCCAAGGCATCCTCGGCCACAGCCACATAAGGCCCTATCCTCAAAAAGATAAATACTACTACTAAAACTATTGAAATACCTTTTTTGAATTTTTTCATTTTTTTATCCTAATAAAAATACCAATCTATAAAAACATCCTGCCATTGGGAAGGAAAGTTACCTTCCTTCCCAATGAGCAAGAGAGCTACACTCACTAAATTCCTACTTGAGTGTAGTTGACCGCGGCCTCTACCACTGAGAGAGCGCTCCCAGCACCAGTAGAAAGGACCGGTCCTCCTCCAAACCAACTACCTACTTTGTAGCCCCCAATGGAGTTGTCTCCAGTATCAGCTTTGGTGTAGGTATTGGTTCCCGTGACTGCGCCATTCCCAACAGTTACATCATCAAAACAGCCACAACTGCCAACCAAGGTAGTATTAACACCAAGAGAGACATATGAGGCTGCTGATGCTGTACCTGTGTAAAGAGTACCACCCCGCACATACATGCCATGGATGGAGTTGTCTCCAGTGTAGGCTTTGGTTGTGGTATTGGTTGTGGTCACAGCCCAATTATTGACAGTTAGGTCATCATCGCTCCGGAGATGATGGCCTAGTGCTGGAGTGACCATTCCAAGCATCAAAACAGCTGCACCAGCCAATTTTGCAAATTTCTTCATATTCATTCTTCACCTCCTTTCCTCCTCCAGTTTTTATCCTATAAAAAAACGGAGGCAATGAACCTTAAAAAATATTAAGAGTCATTGTCTCCGTTTGCGCAAAAACCTGTAGTGTCATATCAACAATCTTAAGATACCATGCTGACTTAACTACAGTCATTTTTCAAATAATCGGATCTTTTAGAATTTATACAATGCGTATGTAGTTTTGTCAATAAGATCTATATAGTATAAAACTAGGTAACACTATATAAAAGGAGGTTTTCGCTGACTAATAAAAATCCAGAAAATAATACCTAAAATATTCCAGACAGAGTACTATCCTCCAAGATTAATTACTATTCTAGTCTTGCCCTGACCAGACGATATTATATTTACCGAAATTCTCTCCTCACCCTCTGAGACAGAAAGAAGCGCGTTAAATCCGTCATTGACGCTATTTTCACTGAAACTTACTGTCTTATATCCTTCCAGTTTTTGCTTATACCAACCGGAAATTTTTTTGGGATCATCACTACTATACGCTTCCAGGTAATTGGCTGTTGAAGTTCTTACCTCAGATCCGGGGTAAATAAGATCATTGAGCGAGAACAATGGACTTCCTGATGGTGTATTTGATGGGGTAGCTGAAGGTAAACTTTTCTCTGTCTTGCCAGCCACTTCCGCTTTTGCACTACCTGAAGCTGAGGTTATTGAAGAGACACTCTCCCCAAAGACTTCGGGAGGAGAAGATGGCATGGTTTGGGCTTGGCTCCCTCTGCGATCGTCCTGGTTAGATTTACTAATGGCAAGACCCACCAATACAAGCGTTACCGCAAGGATATAAGCGTATACTTTCATGCTACACACTCTAAGCCAAAAAATATCTTTTGTCCAGAGGGGCAGCTATTTTGTGCGTTTGGACTATGGCGCCACTTCTCTCCAGAGGATTGATTTTTCAGAATAAAAAGGTGGGAAAAGCATCATAAGGTCAGGGGCATATTCAAATATTTCTGCAGGGTAATTTTCA
>JAGUZK010000025.1 GCA_020060845.1 Candidatus Woesebacteria bacterium | reverse complement strand
TTGGTCCTGCAAACTTAAGTCAGGTTAACGGAGGTAGTGGGGGAGGTGGAGGTGGTGGGGGAGGTGGAGGTGGAGGAGGAGCTGGAAATCCAAGCTGTCCTTGTGGTGGAGGATGTGTAGGATACAACGCTCGAACCGGTACAGTTGGAAGGCTTACATACTCCGGACAATGTTACCGCTGTGACAGTACTGGTTGGGTATTTATTGGTGGAGATTGTCCAATAGTTGGCTGTAGCGGTCCAAACTCTCAGTGTGTAAGGTAGGTGGCATAAAACCCAATCCAACTACCACTTGACAATATCCAATAATTATCAGCATAATTAAAACATGAGACTGGTTCAGCAAATAAATCTTGCACCTAGGGGTGAGTTTGAGCTGCTCGGTGGTATAACAATACCCAACCTGATATCAGCCTTTATTCTTATCGCTCTCATAGCTGCAGCTCTTATCTTTTTCTTTATGTTGATTATTGGGGGCATTAAGTACATAACTTCAGGTGGAGACAAAGGAAAAGCAGAAACGGCAAGGGGTATGATAACTGCTGCTCTTATCGGGCTGGTAATTGTATTTTCTGCTTGGGCGATAGTTCAACTTATCCAAGCCTTCTTCGGTGTAAGTATCTTCACCCTCAATATTCCTAACGCCTACGGGGGGTAGTGGTCCCGTCCACTAGCCATATTTCTCCTCAGATAGAAAATCCTGGATTTTTAAGTAGTGGGAGAGAAGCTAGCTCTAGTCAAAATCAAATTGCATATTAATACATCTCTGTTATATTCTTAATTATCATGCTAGCAAAACTTTTTGCCTTACTAATGATCGGATCTCTCTTATTGGCACAAAATATTTTTGCGCAGTCAAACCAACCGCCTGCACAGTTATCTGAATTGGAAGATGTAATTGAAAATTTCCTTTCTGCCATCATGGGATTTGTTGCTATAGTTTTATTTATCTTTATTGTTTGGGGTGGCTTCAAATATATAACCTCTGGAGGGAATCCTGATGCGGCTGCAGAGGGAAGAAAGACTATAACCTACGCTGTAATCGGAGTCATAGTAATAGCAGCATCCTATCTTATTTTAGTACTTATCAAAGAGATAACCGGCGCAAACGTCACAGAATTTCAAATCATGGGACCAAACTAAAGCTTATGGATAGCCACAGCACACCACGCCTAACAATCAAATTCATGTTGGGATTGGCATTGTTTACATTCTTTCTTTTTTTCTTTCTTGTAATTCCTCAAAATCAAAAGGCTCATGCGCAATCGGTACCATCATTTGGTTGTGAGATGAGACCGGGATATAGGGTTTGCTCAAGTGGTGGATGCACAAGTGCACCTGCCGTCTGCTATCCAAGAGACCTGGTAAATGCTTGTCCAGACGACCCGGCAAACGGTAAATGCTATGCTGTTGAAAACCAGCAAACATGTCAAGCTCACCCGGACATATCAGGGACAGAAGTTGACGAATGTGCAAGGGCCGGACCATTCCAGTGCGTTGAAGTTCCATGCGACACTTCACCTGCACCTACTTTTAACTGCGAATGGTTATCTGTTGATGGAACACCCAGATGTATTGCCGACATAAGACCTAATGTATGCCCGGACGATGAAGAAAACGGCATATGCTATGTAAACGACAATATGCAATGTTCTCCCTTTAACCGAATGCAGTGTCTTTCCGATGCTCCAAAGCCCTGTGTGCAAGTATCTTGTAATCCATCTTCCCAACCCAGGGTAACTACAACCCCCACTCCATCAACAAGCGTTTCACCATCACCAAGCACAACACCACCAACCAGCACTATTCCTCCGTCTCACAGCAATCCTCCCCGAACAAACCCGCCTGATTATAATGCCCCTGACTACCCAGAAGATGATAGCAAGGAGCATATTTACACACCCGGCGAGAGAGCCATACCCGATCCTTACGTACCATGCTCTTCAACAAGAAACAACGAGTTTCACAGCCTCCGACCATACCAAGCAAGTCCTTGTTATTATGAACTTTCAGACGTGGCTATGATGTGTGCAAATAAGCTAACCTTAGAGGCTGATTATCAATTTGCACCCTCAGATTGTAATTGTAGCTGCAGTGATTGCCAATGTAGCGACGGTGGGGCTGCTGTGGGTTGCAGATGCCAGTGTAATTGCTCAGCAACTTTTACCAAATCTGCATATGTGGATGTTTTTGATGCAGAATTGCCCATAATGGGGAATACGGAAGACAAATTAATAAACAGTCAGGACCAACCAGATCCGGAAGGTATTGATAATTATGCAAAAGTAAATGAGTACGTTAGCTGGTATTTAAGCGGGATAACAACAAGGGCAGAGTACGGAAAACCAGTAAATGATTATTTAAAAAACCAAGATATTGCCGATTTTTCAGGACCTATCAAAAAACTTCTTGCCTGGGACAGCCTTGCAACCGAAAGAAACGAGCAAATTGAAAGAGCAGGTAAGTCTGGAAGCCCTGAATTTGACGAAGGTGGAAGACACAACCAAATAGTAGCGTGCCAAAGTCTCCCGGGAGTTGCATCCGCCTGTTATACACAGCTCGGGCTGAAGCTTAGGGTAAAAGATTTCAGCAAGGCTCCAATTAGAAGCGATTACGCCTCAGACCTCTTATATAATATTGCTTACACGCTTTGGAAGCTAAATCCAAAAAACAAACTATTTCAATTTATTCCTCTAACTTCAACTGAAGACCGTTACGGCGAGCTTAGGGGAACTGGAGAGGTAACTGTAACCGGGGGCAATGTCACAAACGCAAGCGTAAGTGTTGACCCCGCAGAACTGTTTTACCCGCACCTTGAGGAGTCCCGCGAGAACGCCGACCTACTTCAACGTACTTATGTATCAAGAGAGTTAATGGATACCCCAGGAGTAGAAGGAGCAAGCACACAATCCTCATCAGGAGAAGTGTTACAAGCTCAGTCATACTATGCAACTTGCCATTTCGAACGAGGAAGCTGTGTAATTACCAATCCCTGCCCTGCCGGATGGGAGCTGGTCGATCCAAACTTTTGCAACGACCTGTCGGGCCTCTCATGCCAACAAAGAGATCTTTATGGGGAGTGCAGAAGGTCAAGCCCCCCTGGGGGAACCACCCCGTGTCCCGACAGTCACCCTGTATGTTCAGACCTTTCAGAAAGCTCTTGTTCCAATGCTTCAGGACTCCTCTGGTCACAGGGTTGCCCGCTAGGCAATAACCAAGTTGGCCACTGTTGTTTGTGGCAAGATCCAGATGTAACTTGCGGAGGATACTGCCAGCCAGGGTGTGGTTCACCAGGTAATTACACATGTGATTCTCCTAATACATTAGTTAGAATGGCAGATCCGATGTGGGGAGGGACAGGATATGCATGCTGTTCTCCCGAAGATCCTCAGTGCTCACAATGCGGATCATCAATTTCCAATCCACCCGCAGAAATTAACACCCAAAAAACAAAACATGTAATTCCCCCTAACCCGCCACAATGCGACCTGACCCGTGTACGCACCAATCCCGGTGACACAATAAACCCCACTGAATTAAAAGTAACCGCAACGTTTACTGTGTCTACCTCCTGTGAAGTCCCGGGGGTCGGACAATGCGTTTGTGAAGAAGATCCAGAAACCGGGGAGGAGGATTGCACCTGTTCATGCTCCCCTGCAGGCGCAGTCTGCCCGGGAGGAACTGCAACTGTTACTGTTGACCTAACCAACTATATGCCCCTTGCAGAGGAAAATTTCAATCGCCTTGTTGCAAGCCCCTATAGCCCACTGCAAAGGATTTTCCCAAAAATAGAGTCTGGTGCACCAATCCAGGGTATATTTGATATGCCCGCTTATTCACTTGTCAACTATGCCTCGGAAGGAGGTTTGCAACTCACCTCAGTACAAAATCCCGGTGGGTTTCCGCTCCCTCCAAAACTTTTTTACCCCCACATCGGTTCAATCCACCAGTATTTCTTAAATTGCATACAAACGGCTCTTCGTCCCGAAGGCTATGGGCCATACTGCCCCAAGGGATACCAAAACACTGAAGACTATATCGCTGGCCGATACCCTACCCCAACCGGAACAGTCCCGCCTGGTGGCTATCCGCCAACTGTAACGCCCCCACCAGGTTCGACTCCTTCTCCAGGCGATCCGAATGTGCATCAGATTTCAGGCCCGATTGCCGATCAATATAACGTAGAACAATGCATACTTGAAGCTGTCATGGACATTGAGTCCGGCTTTGGTCAAATAACAGGAAGCAGACGGTTTGGTCAATGGGATTGTTGTAACGACCTTGGAGCTTGTGGCCCAGCACAAATTAACTATAGATACTATGATATGCTTGACCAGGGTGACGGTCTGAACTTGTGCAGTCTAGAAGATTCTTTTGTTCTGCTTGCACGATATCTGGTAGCAATAAAAAGGTGGGCTGTGGGAGATTTTGACTCTGTTCGGTATGAGCCCGGATTAGAAGATCAATATCCAGTAGGTATGGACGATATACCTTATGTTGGCGCATATCATACCAATGAATTTAACTGTATTCCAACTTCCGAGACTCAGGCCAGATGGGGTCAAGGGGCAAGCTACTGTTACGCAATTAGCTATTATTGCCAATGGGGAAATCTGCCACCCGACCCAAGCCCATAACGCTAAAACACTACTTTACTTTAGTTGTTAAATAGTCTTATTATGAAATACAACATGCTTAAAAAACTGCTTACCACTACCATTCTTTGTTCAATTCTTTTGGCATCCTTATTTTTTCCTCTTGCAAAGACAACACACGCATACGACCCGGATGATGCCGCTTGGTATTATCAGGATTTCTTCAGCTGGTACAGGAAGGTTTTTGATACCAGCAATAAAGATGAAATCTTTGGCGAACGCTACACTGCAGCCCAAATTGAATGGATCAACTATTCTTTAATCTCCTACATAATTAACCATTTCGGGAACAAAGACATCAACTGGTGTTTAATCAATGCCGCAATTGCTGCTACGCCAGAAGGAGGTATCTTTCCAAGTTTCCGGGATATGCTTACCCAAATTGGACAATCGTTTACAGCAGCTGAAGAGTGCATTAGGGCCTTAGATGACATCGTAGAAGTAGCGTCAAATCTTTTACGACTTGTCGATAATAGTATTGGCACTTTTCAGTATGCTTCAGCAGGCACAGACCAAAAATGGTACAGTGTCTTTATCAACAGAGACATCTCAACTGTTGGCTATTTAAGAAAAATTGGCCAAAAATTTGATTTAGTCCCAGAAGTGTACGCGCAAGGATTTGGATATCAGGCAGGAAGTTTTGTCCGTTCACTCTGGAGTACTGTGCGTGACTTTTCATACTTCTTTATCGTACTTGGGGCGCTGTATATGGCATTTTTAATAATGTTTCGCAAAAAGCTCTCTCCTCAAGCAGCGGTTACTGTACAATCAGCTCTCCCCAAAATAATTATTACGCTGGTCTTGATAACATTCTCTTATGCAATAGCCGGCTTTTTAATTGATTTAATGTATGTTGTCATTGGATTAATTTCTGCAATTCTTACAACTCCCGGAACCAATCTAACCTCATTTGATTGGTCGAAAATGTTTGAGGCACTAACACAAAAAAGCTCTGTCCTTCTTCTTTTTTTCTACTGGCTAAACTGGATAGTCGCTGCCTTTTTTGGGGTATGGTTCCTAAAGGGTTATTTCGTATTTAATGTCGTCGCAGCTTTTTTGGCAATTATAGCCTGGTTCATACTCATAGTTGTACTTGTACTCGTCAGCTTTAAACTCTGGTGGCTACTTATTAAAACCTATATTAATATCTTACTTAAAATTGCATTCAGCCCCATTTTTATTGTCGGGGGTTTATTTGGAATCGGTGGATTTGGGGCATGGGCACTTAGTCTTGCATCCGATCTTGCAGTCTATCCAATTGTAGGCCTTATGATGTTTTTTGCCTTTGTATTTCTAGCACCCGGTATTCCAAACTGGTGGCCTGATGGTTTTAACGTTTTCGATATAAATTCAGACCTTTTCTCAGGTGGCGCAGAATGGGCACCTCCCCTTACATTAGGGTCTGGGGCTGTTGAGATACTGTTTGTATTTGCCAGCTTATCAATTATTACACTTACCCCTAAGGTTGCTGATATAATTAAAAGTATTATGACCAGACAGCCTTTTGCCTACGGAACAGCAATTGGAGAGGCTCTAGCCCCGTATCGCGCTACTTGGGATACAGCTAAAGGCACTATAAAGGCTGGTTACCAAGGATATAGATCTTTTAGGATAGAAGAAATCGCTAATCAAATGACTGATGCTCAGGCAACTAACTTCTGGGGAAGACTTGGGCAGAAAATTAAAGCAACTCAGCCGGGCCGTACACAAGATATGATACGTGGTATGGCTGAATATCTTAAAAGGAAATAGGGGTTATCCTCTGCCTTTCGCTAAACCACCCTTCTTGCAGCTTTGACAGTTTTAGGATCTCCATACCTCAAGCCACTAAGCAATTCATACTCTTCGGCGCTTATCACACCAGCATAAAGCGCATGACGAATATATGGTAAAAAAGAAGGGAAATTGCCCCCAGGCTCTGTCCCCACTAAAACTTCATTTGGTTTTCTTGGGTTTGTACCTCCAAACATAAGTTCATTGACATCTTTATCTTGTCCTTTAAGTAACTTTCCAATCGCATTTGTATCAAGTCCTAGCCCCCAACAGATATCTGAAAGTATTTTTGCATAGACAGGATTTCCCATAAACTCCCCAGGCCGTACCAGCCCCAACTTGATCCATACCCTCAAGTCAAAATTAGTACTTATTGAGTCAAGCTTATTAAGATCTGGCACAGTCTGACAACTTCTTAGAATCGCCGCCACCTGCCCTCTTCGTACAAGCCACAAACTAAAAGACCCAGGAGGGGCCTCGTCGGGGCCAGTTCCACTATCTGTCTTTTCATTCGATGCATCAGTATCAACCCAAGGAAAATTCAGGTCTGCCTGGCTTAGTCCAGGCTTTCCGTCATATCCTTGCCAAACGTCCCAAAGACTCCTACCATTGTTTTTGCCGCCCTTAAGCTCGCAAAAATCCATAAAATTACCAAAGCGTGATACCTCTAAAACATGACCAATGCCAGCCGGATGCCCCGATTTTGATGCTATCCGAAAAGGAGATACTCTCTCAGAATCCCCTAATTGGCCAGTCCAATCGGACCTTCTTGCTGCTTGATAAGTCTTCCAGCTCCACCCAAATTCCGCTGCTCTATGTGGTTCTGCGTTATGAATCCAATCAGAATACTCTGAAACCAAGGGGGGGGTTGCATTAAACTGAATCTCCCCTTTGGGACCAATTGACATAGAAAACTTGCCAGTTAGTTCTTTGATACACACTTGTCTCCACGCGGCAAGCATCACGTCTATTCTTTTTACACCGTCAATCATCGAAGCTTTAGCTAATCGATTTACCCATTCTTTAAATTCCTTATTGTTAGGGTTTCTAGTAAAAAATCCACTGCCGTCAGGATAAAATCTCTTCGCTGTCTCAATTATTTCACGCTCTACCCTATCAACAGCATCTCCCCATTCCCTATCAACTTGATAAAAGCCATACCAGTGTCCAGAATCAGGTTTGTGTATTCCAGCACCAAGCGTTTCGTCAATCTTTGCCTGAGCATCAATATCGTGCGCAACATATTGTCTCTCAATGAAAACTCTGTCCATTAACATCCGGCTGTCAACATGAAGCTTCAGGGCATTTAATCTGTCTATATCACTGTCTATTCTCTCAATTCTGCTTCTCTCTGACTTGATTAACGCCTCAACTAATGTCTCAATAAGATCTTCTTCAGAACCAAAAGAGGTCTCATCACCACCAACCTGTCCCTTATACAATTCTTCTAACTTTGCGTGCTCTAAACTAACCAAATAGGCATGAAGCTCTTTCCTTTTATCCTCTTGCCATCTTTTCCAGGAATTCTCATCTTCCTGCGGTCCATAACTTTTTATCCACTTTTTCTTTTCTTTTTGCAAACTCTTGATTAGATCAGAGATTCCCTTTGTGATGGAATCTGACAAATAACTAGTATTACCTCTCGCGGTCGAACCTTCTTTTGTAAAAAACAAGTTTCTCAAGTTGGCATAGTTAGCGTTTTCTGATTCTTGATCAATCCTCATCCTCTCATCCCTAATACCGTATGCTTCTGCATCGCATCCATTTGTCAGCCCTTCCAAAATTGGCAACGCCTCCTCCATCACTGCTTCCATTAAGCCATCCACATCTTTTTTTGCACTACACTCCAAAATTTCCCCTGCTTCATTATCACCTATAAATGGCATTGAGGCTATTCTCCTATCTCTTTCTTCTAGCTCTCCTCTAATTCTCAATTGCTCCACGGCAAGAGGCTTTTTTCCAAATAGTTCGCGGATTCTGTCATTGCCCTCCAATCCAACCTGTCCCTCCATAGTCTCTACTAATCTATATTATAACCAAAGTTAACATATTTATAAATAGTCCCTGAAATGATGCACTTGTGAAAAAGAGATGTTATTGAATAACTTTGTTCACGAGATAGACTTAAAATAAATATGCAACAGGAGCATGCAATTCCACAGCAAATCTCCGCTTACCAGTTCCGTCTGGTTGGGGACATGACACTGAATCAGTTTTTCCAGGTGGCAGGCGGTGCATTGGTATCTTTACTAATTTATTCCTCCTCTCTGCCCTCATATTTCAAGTTGCCTCTCATGGTATTTTCATTTTTTCTTGGGGTCGCATTTGCGTTCTTCCCGCTTCAAGACAGACCGTTGGCAACGTGGCTTATTCTTTTCTTCAAAGCCATTTACTCCCCAACTATTTATCTCTGGAAGAGAGGGGCTGAAAAAAGAGACTTTTTCGTTCCAGAGGATACTGAAATTGCCCTGCCCATGCCTACGCCAAGTACGCAGATGCCTCTGGAAGATGTTACCTTACAACAACCAACAGAGCCGCAACCTACAGAATCTTTCGAGACTGCTGAAATGGAATTTTTATCCAATGTACAAAGGCAAATTGAGCTTCCGGGAATGATATTGACCCAAAACGTCCAAACCAACCCATCGCCCACAATATCCCAAGCATCCCCTTTACAGGATATAAAACAACCTTTACAGGATAAAAAACGGGAAGTTAGAGTAATAGAAATGTCTCCTATCAAAATAGATAGATCACACACTGATATTGCACAAAATAAGGGCGAAGTTTCCGCCCCTTCAAATTTCGATGAAAGCTTTGTCCCCCAACAAAAGCAACAAATATCTGGCGCTTCTTCTGCAAATTTCGTCCCCGAGGCTTCCCCTCCTA
>JAGUZK010000048.1 GCA_020060845.1 Candidatus Woesebacteria bacterium | reverse complement strand
TATGTTTTTTGCAATTATTTTACTTTTGACCTTTCTGAATAGGGAGATAAAAAATGCTTGTTCAATAATTGGGGGGATTGGGTTTGGAATGTTTATAGACGAGTTTGGTAAATTTATCACCAAAGACAACAACTATTTTTATCAACCGGCAATAGCTATTGTCTATATTATTTTGGTATCAATTTTTATAACCTTTCGGACTATTGAAAAAAGAATTGATATTTCACCAAAGGAATATGCAGTTAATGCGCTTGAATACGCAAAGGAGGCAGTTCTTCGCGATTTTGACGTTTTTGAGAAGAAATTAACCCTTGATCTAATAAAGGAAAGTAGATTGAAAGACCCAGTGCTTTTAGCTATTGAGGGGGCGCTAAATAAAATTCCAGCCAAAAGGATTAGGAAGGATGGCATATTGCTAAAAACCAAGCTGACCTTGACTAAAATATATAGGAGAGTGGTGAGAAATAAGTTTTTTTCCAAATTTATCATAATTGTATTTGCAGTAAAGTTGTTTTTTAGCATAATTCCTTCTTGGGTGAATGTCGCCTTGAGTAGTTCATTTTTTGATTGGGGGGAGTTGGTAACAGCACTTTTGAGCCTTTGGCTTGTGATAATAGCATTTTTTAAGTTAAGGAAGAGAAATATGCTAAGCCATTTTCGAATTTTAAGACTTGCTGTCCTAAATTCAATTTTTTTGAGCCAGTTTTTTGTATTTTATAGGCAACAGTTTTCAGCTTTGATTGGGCTTTGTCTTGATATAGCACTTCTATCTACTTTAGAATATGCAATTTCCCAGAGGATTCTTACTTCACGGAGGGCGAGGAAATGATTACTATCTGTTTGTTCTGCGAGCTTCGATCAGGCCCAGAATCCCTAGTGCTATAAACATTACACCTGTAACTCCCCATCTAAGTAGGATTAGAGGCTTATATTTTTCGGTTACCAAATCAGTCGGGACACCGGCAGAGATTGTGATGTCGGGGTCCTTAGAGTTACCTGATTTTGAATACGAGAATACCCACTTCCTCTTTTGATCATCCTCAAGGATGATAGAGCCACTATCAGAAGATGCAAGAGCGGCTGTAAGCCTAATGTCCAGTCCAAATTTTCCTCTATTCCTTTCTGGATATGAAGAAATAACTATGCCGTCTTGGTCGGTAATGACGATAGTGAACTCCTTTGGCATATTCACTTTCTCAAACATTCTATCAATCCACTCAAAGCCCATTGAGGCAACAAGTACTTTATCAACATTTCCTTGGCTGTCGATCAACGGATATCCAAATCCTACCGATGGCTTTTGAGTGACATATCCTACCTGGTATGTACCGACGGAGAACTTTTTAGTTTCTTTTGCTTCCTGAAAATAGCGTCTGGAGCTAGCATTTAGTTTCTTTTGTTGTTCGGTGAGATCTAAAGATGAGCAAAGTATATTGCCTTCCTTATCAACTAGAGTGAAATGATAGTAGCTAGGTGCGTGGGTTGAGGCTTCTTTGAGATGTTGTCTGCAGGCGTCAAGGTTGTCGAGTTTTGAAATTTCTTCTGCCGTTTTTGCCATCAACCCCTCTGTCTCATTGAATTTTTCTTGAAGTCCAAAGTCGATAAGCTTTACCATCCTACCAAGGTCGGATTTGATAATATCTATTGTTTTCTGATTTACTGCATTTGTAGACCAGACACTCCAGCCGGAAGCAATTACAGAGGTAAGAAGTAAGACTGTAAAATAAAACGAAAGTCTGACCTTGGTTTTTAGAAGTAAGCCAAAGTGTTTATTGTCTTGTGTCAATTTATTGTCCATGCCTTATATTTTTCCAAATAGATATTTCCAAAAGTTGATAATTGTTTCATCAACTGTTCTTAGCAGTCTAACTAGGTGATCTAGGATATTGTAATCATTGGTTTTAGCCCCAAGGACTGTGCCGCTATCAGTGTTTGTCTCAAATGCTAGATTTTTCTGTTCGAAGAATACGATCTTATCCTCATCTGCTTTTTTGCTCTCTGAGATAATATCTGCTTCCTGTTTTGTCTGTATATCTTTTGGCAGTTCTTCCGGCAGGATCAGGTAGGAAGCGGATGCTAAGTTCTTCAATATGTTGGTTCCCTTTCCATCGTTTGCCAGTACCATTGACGAGGGAAGAAAGTCGATTTTGACAACCCCTGCCATTATACCTTTGAAAAAAACTGTAGCAAAGAGCCCGTTTTGAGTCAATGCTTGAGCGCTGGGAACTCCTCCACTTATTCTTGCAAAACCCACGTCGTTTTCTATTTCCTTATTTACAAATACAGTTGCAAAAGAATCCTTCGTTGAGATATCTACCACCTTTACAATTGTTGGATCGAACCTCAGGTCAGCCTGAACTGCATTTATTGATGTGCCTTTACTGTCAATTCGTATCTCCATTGGGAAGATTTCGCCGATCTTGTATTGCCCCTGGGACGGGATTGAGAAGGAAGCAGTCCGTGATTTTATTGGTGACGAGAGGTTAAAAAAGAGGTGATTTTCCAGATAAACCAGGAAAAGAGAGATGGCTGAAACTAGCAGGATGAAAAGAGTGTTTATTATTGCAAGTTTGATGCCATCTTGCTCGGGCATTCTTTTGATAAGTGTTGGAATGTATTGGGGGGCGATCGCCCACCATATAGGATAGGCGATAGCGATAAAAACCCCAAAGATGGAAAGCAGGTGGATAAGTATAAATGATGCGATTGCTAATACTATTATCTTTCCGGTTGCAGAAATAATGTTCATTTATTCCTTTACATAATACAACAAAATAGAAAAATCGACTAAATCGCAAGTGGAGTCATTGTTGAAGTTGCAGATTCTTCTGGACACCGGTTTGTATCTGGTGTTTTCTATCCAGAGCGAAATTGTCTCTCGAAGGTGAGATATGCTAAGTTTGCAGTCTGAGTTGACATCAAATGGTTTTAGGTATTCTGGTATACAAAGGACAGTTTGTACAACTGCCTTAGGGGTATCTGCAATGCCAGTTATAATTTTTATCAATGTGGTCGGTTGTGAAGGTGGGGACGTGCTTGTTGATGATGGGGAGGATGTGCCTGTGACATTGGTGGGGGTGGATGTTGGTGTTGGGGTTGAGCATTGGGAGTAGTCAAAACCGCATGCTATGTCACAGCTTAAATTTCCAGGTCCGTAACCCCGGGTCTCACATGTTTGACTTTTAAGATCTGTCAGGTCGCATTCTTCTGGTCCCTCTGCTATGCCATCTCCACAGACATTAATCTTTGTGGTGACATCAATTTGACTTGATATCTGAGCATGTGTCGAAGAAGGTATTAATATAATGAACAATATTGGGATAATTAGTAGGTATTTCATCTTTCATAATTTTATTGGTCCTCTTTACCACTTTTCCCTTTAAGGCTTATTTGTATATTAAATGTTTTTCGGATTTTTGATATGAGGATGGTAAAGATAAGTGTGCCCAATGCTATGTTTGTCCATGGTTGGTAGGCTTTCCAGAGGGAAAGCAATCTGTAGTATATGCCCTGGAGGAAGTTGGCGGGGGCAACCGAGAAGTACAGTTTTGCAGCAGCTGAGACGCCGATTGTTGTTGCTCCACCCTCTGCTTTTTTTGTAGGATGTCCTTCTAGGAATGCAAAATATTCACCCGGCCTTGCTTTGAGAGGAATATTTAATCTTATTTCAACGTCTTTCGACTGTCCAGGTTCGAGGTAAAATTCCCCCTGTGGATCAAAAGAGAACCATTCTCGTGGAGGTTTTTCTTCTTTCTGATTTTCAAGAAATTCGACCCCTGCAGCATAATTTGCAGGCTCATCTCC
>JAGUZK010000011.1 GCA_020060845.1 Candidatus Woesebacteria bacterium | reverse complement strand
CTGGAATATATAACCAAAATGTACAACAGTCAATAAACACTATTTTAGCTTCCTCTCCAGAATTTGTTGCTACAGTCTGTAGCTGCGGAGACTGGTGCAAAAATAGCAATAATTCAACACCAGATGTAAAAATGTGCCCAGGCAACTTGCCAGGTGGTCAGATAGGATCACATTCAAGAGGCCATCAATGTAGCCCTGGTTGTGATATTATACTTGACACATCAGGCTTGTATTCCTCAAACGCAATTTTTCTTATAGCCCACGAGTTAACACACCATATCCAAGCATGTAATGCTTCTGCCACTAATTGCTTTTTAACCTATCCTGGCCTAAGAGAAGAAGGTTTTATTACAGCTTATGCTGCAGGAAGTGGTCAAAGAAGATATATTGAGGACATGGCTGAAACAGCAGGTTATTACTTTGGGAATCGAGAATTACTAGCTACGCGTTTTCCTAATCATCTAAGAGCTTTCGAACATTGTGTCTTGGGTATAAACTAAAAACAAATATAATGTAAATTATGCATATAAAACAAAATTTACTAATCAAAAAAAACAAACTTATTATCCTTATATCTATTCTGGTCTCACTAAGCATATTTCTTATCAAACAATCATCGTCAAAAAAAGAAAATATTGTTCAAGACAATTTATTACCCACAAAAAATATTGACAATATTGTGCCAGGCAAATTCACTGAAGATGAAGTAATAAGAAAATTAGGAAAACCCTCTTCTACACTTATTTCAGGATCAAAAAAAACGCTCTTTTATATTTCAAACAACCCAAACATAGACCATGAAATTGAGATATTAGACAATAAAGTTAATATAATCCGTAAACAAGTTACAGAAAAAGACAATATTAAGAAAAAAGATCTCCTAGACAAATACGGTACTCCAGAATATTTACTATATGGTCCTATATATACTGCCCGCATAGTTTTATATGCATATCCAAATCGCGGCTTAGCTTTTCTGGCAAGCGAAAATTCCGATTTTGTATTAAATATTTGGTATTTCATTCCCACTGATTTGGATAACTTTATTAAAAAATACGCACAAGAATACTCCCTGGAAACAAGCAAAATCATGGAAGATTACTAGAATATTAGCTATTTAATTTTACCGGCATTATTATGTGGATATAGTCGGGGTCTTTGGGATCACTGAATAAACCAGGGGTACTTGGGTTGGTAAAATTAAGATTGACAATACTTCCTTCAATGCAGTTAAGCCACTCATCTAAAAAGCGGTAATTATAAGCTATTACAAAATCATCTTCCCCCTCGATTTTAGCATCAATTGTCGAATTCTGGCTTCCACTTTTTGAACTTTCAGCAAGAATATTAAGTTTACCATCTTTGATCTGTAGTTTAATAACTCCTGCAGCATCTCTTGCAAAAATAGAAGCTAGTTTCACTGCTCTTAATAAATCATCTTTATCAACCTCAACTGTTACAGTTGAGCCAGTAGGAATAACTTTCTTATAATCAGGGAAATCACCCTGGATAATTCTCGAGGATAAAATATAGTCACCAATGGCAAAAATTATTTGGTTACTTTCATTATCATAACTTATATCAATAAATTCAGTATTAGGGCAAAGTCTTAAAACTTCAGCAAAAGTATTTCTCGGTACTATTAATTTAGTTTCGTCTTTAATATTGCTCTTTGGCAAGCTTAAAACCTTACGAGATAATCTAAAGCCATCAGTAGCAACGAATTCCAGTAAATTCTTTTCAATTACTATTAGCACTCCTGTTAATATTGGACGAGTTTCATCGCTCGAGACTGAAAATAATGTTTTTTTAACGATGTCCTCCATATCTGAAGATAAAACCCTGAACATAACATTGTTTATCAATTGAGCCACAGAAGGAAAGTCAGACGTATTTGTTCCAAGTATCACAGATTCAAATGTTGAACTTTTAATTGAAAGCTTTTCTTTCTCTGATTCAAATAATATCTGACCACTGGGAATATTATTAAACAAGTCGCTTATTATCTTTGACGGAATTGCAATTTCGCCATCTTCCTCTACTTTTGCGCCAATATTTATAGAAATTGATGTTTCAAGGTTTGTTGCATTTATAATAATTTTATTTTTTTCGGCTTTTAATAAAATATTGGAAAGGATAGGCAATTGGGATTTATTTGAAACAAAACGAGATGCTGTGATTATAGCTTTAGAAATGTTTTCGCTTAAGGTCGTGGCTTTCATCTAATATGGGTCTGTATAAGTATAGTTTTGTTTTATTTTTTAAGCAAGGTGATTCTTAAACTAAACCTTATTATTAAATAGTCAAAGTAGTAGTAGGGATTGTTGATAAGTGGAAAAAGATGACTAAGCATGCTTTACTAAATTGTTAATAATGAATTTATGGGTTTGTGAATATTTTTGTGGATATATGCAATTAATTTGTGGATAAGTTAGTAACTTGAGGAAAATATCCTCAAAGTTTTGATTTAATCCCCGAAATACTCTCACGGATATACACATCACTTGAAGCAAGAGTTGTTATCTTTTCCACAGCATGCATAACTGTTGTATGATCGCGGTTCCCTACTAACCTGCCAATCTCTTCTAAAGGAAGATGAAGATTTGTTCTTAGAAGATACATTAGGATTTGCCTTGGTCTTGCAATACTTCTTGATCTAACACTTCCAAGAATAGCTCTTTTGCTTAGCGAGAAGTGTTTACAGACAATATCTATTATTTCATCTGGAGATCTTTGTGTTTGTCCATTTGTTTCACCTCCTTTTTGGAGAAGATTCTCTACCATTTCTTTTGACACATTTGTGTTTTTGATATTGATTTCGGAAATTAATCTGGTAAGAAATCCCTCAATTTTTCGTGGCGATTCAAGGTTGCCTGCAATTAAATGTACAATATCAGAGGGAATTTCAATTCCCCTTTCTTTTGATTTTATCTGAACTATTGCACAGCGAAGCTCAAAATCTGGTGGTGCTATATCTACAATTAATCCAGCCTCAAACCTGCTTCTTAATCTTTCTTCAAGTTTGGATATGTCGGATGGGGGTTTATCCGAGGTAAGTATTATTTGGCTACCTGACGCAACTAGAGCGTTAAACGTATGGAAAAACTCTTCTTGTACAGCATCTTTTCCTGCTATAAATTGAATATCGTCAATAAGAAGGGTATTTAGCTTTCTATATTTGTTTCTGAAGGATTGGGTTGTTTTGTTTCTTATTCCCTCCACAATGTCATTGGTAAATTGTTCTCCAGTGCAGGCCAAGACCTGGACATCGGGATTATTTGAAAGAAGATAGTGTCCAACCGCATTCATAAGGTGGGTTTTTCCAACCCCTACCCCTCCCCAGATGAATAGTGGGTTATACGCACTTCCCGGATTTTTAGACACAGCCTCAGCTGCTGCCCATGCCATCTGGTTTGAAGAAGACACGGCAAAGTTATCGAAAGAAAAATATGGTCTTATTCCAGCTTTTTGAAAGATTTGTAGTAGATTTCTTTCTTTTTTTTCTTCAATAGGTTGGAAGAGAGGGGCTATCGAGTTGTTTTGTAATAAAATTGGGTTTTGTCGTACAGAAAAGACGATATCACATTCAGCATTATTTAGAGCTTTTGAAAGGGATTCATAAACCAGTCCAAGATACCTTGTTTCTATCGTATTTTTTGCAAAGTTTGATTTACATCCAATATCAACGTAATATCTTTGTTTTATTTTTTTAATTTCATAGATAAAGGTTTCGGCAAACCATGTAGAAAAGTTTGCAGGTGAAATGCTTACCTTTAGGCTAGATAGCACCTCATTCCAAAGTTTTTGAAGGTCGATATTATCCATGTTAAGTTTAGACAATGTTGCAGATTGTTTTAGGGCAGAAGCTGTAAAAACTAAACCAATAGTATGAAAGTTATCCACAACCAGTCAACCCACAAAAATACCGAACAACAATAGATTGTCATTTCTTTTGTAAATGTTATAATCATTATGTTCTATGTCAACAAAACGCACATATCAACCAAGCAAGACCAAAAGGAAAAGAAGACTTGGCTTCAGGAGAAGAAACTCAAGTCAGAAAGGTCGACAAATACTCAAAAGAAGAAGACTGAAAGGAAGGAAAAGAGTTACTGTAGCTTGATATATGCTTCCTACTCTTAGGGTATTAAGAAAAAAATCAGAGTTTAGTAGAGTTAAAAAATTTGGCAAGCACTACGACAGTGACAATATTACTCTTTTAGTCTATAAGAGAGAAGATGATGGCTTAACGAGGTTTGGCTTTATTATATCAACAGAAATAGACAAACGTGCTGTCCATAGAAACAGGATAAGGAGAGCAATGAATGAGTCGGTAAGACAGAATATGTTATTTGTTCCAAATGGAATGGACATGCTTTTTATAGCTAAAAAGACAATAATAAAAAGAACTGTGGAAGAGATAATGAAGGAGATGAAAAGTTTATTGCTAAATACTCCATTTTGATTTAATGTCTTAGTCGTGATCAAACATATCCTAATCACAACAATTCGGCTTTATAAGGTTTTTATCTCTCCCATTCTGACTGTTTATTTGGGACACTCATGCCGATACACTCCCACATGTAGCGTGTATGCCTGTGATG
>JAGUZK010000040.1 GCA_020060845.1 Candidatus Woesebacteria bacterium | reverse complement strand
ATACGACAGCCCTAAAGAATCCCAATGGAAATAATCCCAGTTTTCCCTTGAGTACTTTACATCTGCAACTAATCCAGCAGTAACTGGATCAGGACGCTTACAGGCATTGGGGGCTGCTTGTACTGACGGATACGACAAACAGGTCAAACCTTCACTTATATTTACCCCCACAGACTGGTCAATAAACATCTGCCTTATGTTTCTGGCGGCAGTGATATATTGATCCGGAATTTGATCAAAAAGTGCAATTTCGTTGTGGCCAACAATTATTGGTCTTCTAGGGTTAATCTGAGCTCTGACATCAGACGGTAAAAAAAGAGAAAATAAAGATAAAAACCAAAAAAACAATCCGGCAACCTTCCTAATCATATACAATTATCTTAACACGAAATCATATACATCAAACTGATAAATATCTACTAACCCAAATAGCAAGATCTTGTATGTCAACTCTTCCTGAATTATCAAAATCTCCATCCCGATTGCCAGAAGCGGTTGATTGCCCAAAATGGTTACTCCAGATAATATAGTCAATCCCATCTACCCTTCCATCTGCATTGGCATCACCCGGGAATGGAGTTGGAGTTGTTGTCTCCTGATTAAAAGAGACATCATGAGTCCCGGATGGAATATTAACCCTTACCCAGCCGTTTCCTGATTGGATATTGGACAAACGTACACCGTCCAAATAGACAGATGAGATCCCCGGGCTATAGAACGTAACCTGCGATCCAAAGGAATGTATTTTTCCAGAATTACCTTTAATAAAGATACTTATATCGTTTGAAGAATCAAACCCTATCCGACTTGACCCGTAGGCAAAAGATTTTCCTCTCCTAACAAAATAAAAGTCCAGGAACGACTGATCTCTCCTAAATATTGACTCTTGTGCCAAAAGGCTGGCTCCATCAACACTAACGTTAGTGGCAGATGATGATTCCAAGACGGTGTCAATGATCCCTCCACCGTGGTCAATCCTAGCTCCAGAATAACCACTGCCCTCAATTTGTTCAATCATCCCCTTAGGATGATCAGCATCATAAGGGAATAGTACTGTGACAATGTTTCTGTTTTGTCCACTTGCAGGATAGGAGTTGAAAAAATATTCCGGAACATATGATCCCAGAGAACCAGCGGTTGCTATTATCCCACGATGGAAAGAAATACTGGAGGGGCGAGTAGCAAAAAACAAGGTTACACCAGCCGATGAATTTCCTGTCACCTTTTGACCTACTGGAGCATCATACTCTAACAAATCTCTTACAACTTTTTTCCCGGATGTATTCGGGTGGAAGACTAGATTAACTACATTCTTAGTCAGTTCACTAAATTCATCAAAAACAACAAAATATCCATTAGATCTCCCATCACCATGGATAAAAACGAGACTTCTCTCCTGAGTTCCTCCCGAGAGAGCATTATAACTATCACCTTTGGTGGTTCCTGAAACATAATCAAAATCACCTGTAGTAAACCCCTCCACCACTCCTCCACCAAATTTTCCATTTCCATCTGGGTTGGGGTCAAGATAATTACCAACCTGATAATCAAGTATTGCGACGCTATTTGATACCGCTCGATCACCTAAATAGCTCCCTGGGAACCTATACCTTATACCAGCTTCATCATTGCCGCTGCAGCTATCAGGACCTGCCGGGCTGCTTGATCCGCAGAAACCCCCATTCATAATCAGTGGCTCACCGTAACCTGCAATATAAATTGAATTCACATCCTTCCTAACATGAAAGACAACAGACCCCACTGTTGGTTTCTTGACATTCCACAAAGCGCCATACAGTGAATAATCACTGGCATTAGGTTCTATAAAAAATCCTCCCCCATTTGGGTAAATTTTACTTACCGGCCTTAGATTGGAACTGGCGCTTTGGAAAAAAAGATAGTTGAGAAGCCTACCCTGCTGAAGCTGTCCCCTTGATTTCCAAATAGCATAACTGCCAGCTTCCCTGCTAAAGATGCCCGCCTGACCAATATGAGAGCTCTGTGACCAACTGTTTCCTCCATGTCCATCATCAGTAAGCTGGCGAAAAGCATATGTATCCCCAAACGCTGTCATCACACCAAAAGGAGTGGAAGCAAGACCGTAAAGCCACTCATAAAAATTTATGTATCGGGGGTTAGTATAGAAGTCGATTCCAAATTCGCGGTCCTTGCCTGTAAATTCCAAGACATCAATAAGATGTGAACGTTCATCACGGTCAAGACCCCATGCAGCATAAGCATACGAAGATCCCTCGGTATATACTCCCGACTCATTCACCCGTGCATCCATTTCAGGTAGATACCCTTCAATATTTTTCCCATCCCCATCATTATCAGGATAACCGTTATTAAGCATTCCACCAAATAAGAGAGCCCTTGAGTCCGGGTCATCGCTTCTAAATTCGCCCTTGTATATTTTCCAAAGAATCATCATCGCCTCTCTTGCGGGAGGGTGCCGGGATGGAGAGTGATATGCTAAAGCATCGGGAGTATGAGTTACAAAATTATAAACTGGCTTTGTTATGCCGTAAAAATGGTTAAATTCCTGCTGCATCAGGAACTCAGCATAAGAAAGCTCGTTGGTAAAAGAAAAATACTGGCTAGAAAATGGAGTATTTGCTAGATCATCATACATTATATCTATTGCCAAGACCGTATTGAAAAATGCAGCAGTTGCATCTGTATAATATTCATTTGATGAATTTCTTGTTCCATCATCAGCTCCGCTTTGCACAATAATGATATCCTCCCAGCGAGGGAGGGTTTCCACCACTTTCTGTAGATACTGTGTTTTATTAGCTGGATCAACAATATAAGCAAGCGAGCAGGATCCCATGATTGCCCTCATGCAAAACGCATCGCTCCCCATACAGGGGAATCTTAAATTTCTACAGTTTAAGATTGCTTCATCTTTCATGCTCTTCCAAGGCTCATTAGAAGCTTTTTGCCTTAGTGAATCAAATTGGCTTCTAGTTACCAAAAGAAAAGGGTGTGGAGATTGTGCACTTACTAAATGTGGGTAAACTAAGAAGACAATAAAGAACAAAAAAAATGCTAAAGATCCAACACGCATAATTCATTATATTTGAATGGGGGGAAAACTCAATAAAACATGTCAATCTACAAAGCTATGCAATTTAATGCAGTTACTTTACCTAGCCAAGGACAATATTGTCCATAATCTATTGGCCCATATTCAACCGCGCTAGGCAAACCATCACAAAGCTCAATCGATTGATCCACCATGAGTGTTCTTTGAGGATCCATGTGCCAGCTCCAGTACCTGTAATATTTATCTCCTGGAGTTCCACCATAACCGTAATTAAATCCTCCACTACCAGCAAGTATTGGACCTTGGGGGTGTTTTTGGTTCAATCCAAAATAGTTGTCTCTAGCAAGCTGAATTGTCTGAGGATTGGTCGTGTATAAACAAAAACTTTCATCCGCCACAGAAATCGTAAAATAGCCCTCCAACGTCCCACCACCATAACTATCAAGCCAGACCAAATAATCGGAATTATCCACTCTCCCAGAATGATCAAAATCACCACCTGATGGACCAAGAGAAGTTGGCTGGTCAAACGACCCAAGCCAGACCACATAATCTACCCCATCTACCCTTCCGTCCGAATTGGCATCTGCATTTGGGGGTCTGATGATAGGAGTAGGTGTGGGAGTGTAGTAGGGGCCAACTCTTGATAGAGTAACAGTTGGGTCTGAAATGTACTCAGCAAAACAGTCACCACTTGGGTCCAGCCTACAAGGCTTGCACCTAGCGTATGTTCCCCATGTTGTCGGACAAAAATTCTTGACATCAATTTTTACAAGACCAACATTTTTTGCAAAATACCAATCCTCCCTTAATACATATTTTGTTGAATCAGTCGCAAATCCATTGTCACCTTCATAATATTTAAGTCTTAGAACGTCCGGATATCCAGATAGGGAGGTTTTATCTGCATGCACCGCCCAAAAACCATCTCCTCCAAAGTTAGTCATTGTGCATAGGGAAGTGTTTGGGTCTGTTGTGACTACAAATCTTGCTTTATTGTTGCTCAGCCCCCAACCGTTACCCACATACCTTGCAGAAAGAAAGTAGGCTGGAATTGCTGGATTTGCGGAAGTATAGCGGTACTGTCGGGAAAACCTCTTGAAATTATTATCATACGTCAACGGACCCTCCTCAGTATAATAGGTCCTATGACCTTCTGCCGTCAAAAACTCATCCTGCCAACCACTTAGTTTTTGAAATGATTTCACATACCAAAGGAGATTGTACCTTGCATAATCCGGTTTGGAAATCCTAAATAGGTCATTAAACCAAGGAGTTTCGGGGTCCCAATAACCCTTAGTCTTATCCTTGATAAAGTACATCACATTACGCGCTGTGCCATCACAAGCCAGCGAAGGGTTCATAAAGCCAATCACAGTCTTAAACGGTGTACGGATAGTGTTTCCGTTTTGATCTGTAAACGCCCTATTTTCTCCGTTAAACTCGATAGGGTAGCGGTTCATGATAAAATAGGTTGACACATCAAGAAGACCATTAGTTGTATTCACAGCCATTACAATCTCATTGCTCCAGCCCCAGTTAGAACCTAGTGGTCTAAAACGAACTCTTGCTGTGAAAGGAGTAGTTGCTGTTTGTGGGATATTTATCACAGCCTTCCCTCCAGTAACATTAACCAAATTCCCGGAGAAATCTCTCCAGGGAGTTGGTGCGGAATTACAAGTCCTGGTAGAGGGGTTATAGTTATTGCAAACCTCCAGGTTCCCAGAAAAGCCTATAAACCGATTGTAGTCTTCAAAAACATAGGCTTCGTAGCTGTCCCCAGCCCTAACGTATGACTTGTTAACTCGAATATAAATACTTCTTTCTAACTCCTGAGCAAACGCCTGCTTCTCAAAAAAGAACAGAGGAAACAATAATATCAATAAGATAGCGAGCTTTCTAATTCCCATAGCCTTCCATCCACACCCTAAAATCCATATTATCAACACTCCCAGATCCGTCAAAATCCCCGTCTCGACTGCCAGAAGCGGTTGATTGCCCAAAATGGTTACTCCAGATAATATAGTCAATCCCATCCACCCTTCCATCTGCATTGGCATCACCCCGACCTATTGAACCAGAATCATAAACTCCTATCTTTATACCAGCATCAACAACATTTGGTGGAAAACTAGAAAGATTTATTACAATCTCTCCATCTTGTCCAACAGTGAGAGTCGAAGTCTGTTTTGTTAAGTTGGTCAAATTATCAAAAAACCAATATTCTACCGGCATACTCACACCAGCGGGAAACCCACCAATGGCTATAGTCCCATTCAACCTTGAACCATCCCAGCTAGAAGGACATCCTGACACTCCTCCTACAACTGCACACCAGGTGTGCCTTTTATTCTGAACCCAAAGATGTGCTTTCACAGACTGGGGATTCTTTTGGCCAACAACCCGTATATAGGACGAATCAAATCCATGTGCATCCGCACTAACATATCCTCCTTTGTTAAGTGGAATGTTTGATACAAAATCATAAAATGGTCTAAATTTTCCTCTGTGATCAAACGTCAACCTACACCCTCCGGGAGGAGACGGGCAATCATAAATATGATATCCCTCATACCAATACTGCTCGATCAGGGCATTTGAATTTAACGCTGCCCAAAGATAGTTATGCAACCATACTCCATTGACATCTCTTCTTATATCCATATTAGGACTATTGGTATCACCTCCGACAAATCCAGTCTCTCCTCTAACCACAGGCCATCTGGAAAGAGACTGAGAAGCTCCCCAATTTGAAGATGCAGTAATGACTGCCTGCGCTTCATCAAAAAAATCAGGATTAGATTGTTTCATAATATAAAAATGGATATCAGCATAATCAATTCCAGGATACTGAGAAAGGTTCCACTGTCCTGTTGACCCACTCCAACGAGATGTTGAGACCATGTGTTTATTTGCCACAAATTGATCAAAATATCTTCCCATAATGTCTGCTGCAACTGCATGTTCAGTTCCCGGAGTTCCCTCATTAACATATTCCCAAGAATGAATATTCGGAGAATATCCCCAGCGTGCCTGTAGATATCTCCACCAAGCCATCTGCAACCACCTATTTTTACTTATTGATCTATCAGTTGGGCCGTAAAGGTAAGATGGACTGGGACAAGTTGAAGGAATCGAGGGGTCCGTACATCCAAAATCCCCAGTAGGGAGACCTTGAAAATTGGTGTGGTTAAAGATCCACTCCCTGTGGTCAAGCGTAACTGGCCTTAGATATATTCCATTCTCCTCTGCCAATTTGACAACTTTATCAAACGCATAAGAATTTCTCTGATCAAAATATTTATGATGATCCATATCCGGCTTTTGGATCACATCAACCCCTAAAGTTCCATCGGATTTAACTTCATTTAGATGTACTTCTACGATTCTTACTCTCCCACTAGTAACGTTTTCAAGCGCAAGGTAGATATGATCAATATAATTGACATTTGCTGTCGTGAATTCCCCCTCAAGCCACCTCCAAGAAGACGAATTTTGCGAAACTACAGGGGTTATTGACACAGCCCCGCTACAACCAACCCACGGTCCATACTTAACCACAAAACCTCCCCCACCTGCCAGATCTGTTGCCCAATATTTGACCCTCACCCTATAGCGGGTATTAGGCTTTACTGCTATAGGAGCTGTGCCGCTGCCAAAAAAAACACACTCCCCCGGAGTAGTCTTGCTAACAACCAAAGAAACATCGTGTTCTCCATCAGAAAACTCACTTGCCAGAGAGCTTAGCATCTCCAAGGGAGGATCGCCACCATGGTTGGTAAAACTTTTCCACGGATTCCAGTGCGAGCCAAAAATTGACCACTGTGAGAGCCAAATCCTAACAAAATTAATACCCGACTCCCTCATCTTCTCAAAATTAGTTCTGTTGTCCAAAACAGGATTTACCCAGCTGACATGGTTATAATTCATGTTATACCCAAGCGCTGGAAAATAGCTTCCATCTTCATACTCAAAATAGCGTTTATCCACCTGAGAAACTCTTATAAACCCCTTATTTGAAGACTCACTCACCAAAAAACTGTGTTCTTCAGAGACTATCTCTGACCTTGCGTCCCTCACTCTTATCCTGTATCTCCAATTTCCAGCTTTATTTGGCGCAAAACGAACCTTCCAATAAAAGTTACCAGTTGGATAAAACCACTCTCTTGAGTTCTTCAGTTGATCTTCAAACTCCTGATAGTAAAATGCAGGCTGAGTATAAATTGTATTCCAATTATCCGGTGTCAACTCAGCATCTACACTTATTCCTTCCCCCACTACTAGTCCTGAAGGCGGGTTGGGATCAAATGGCAGATAAAAATTCCTTGCTACTGTCCCTTCTACTGTAAATGTAATTTCTAACCTTGCATATTTAGGTACAGAAGAATTGGGATAAAAAGAAGAATTATCCGATAACCCCACAACTCTCAATGATCCCTGGGCAAAAGCCGATGAAGCAGATATTAAAAATGCCAAAAAGACAACAATTATAACTGACTGCTTCATTAAACCAAGTATAGCCTAATATTTACATATTCCAAAAGATGCGGATGACAATTTAATCAAATCCCACATATGATCTTGACTGAAGTGTAAAAAGCCTGTGGTATTTTCCATTAAGCTTCATCAGTTCTCGGTGTGTTCCTGTTTCAATAATCTTGCCTTTATCCATCACAAAAATTCTATCTGCAATCCTAACAGTTGAGAATCTTTGGGTAACAAAAATTAGAAATTTATCCTTGGAGACCTTTGAGAGCTCCTTAAAAATTCTCTCTTCGGCTTCTGGGTCGACGTTACTTGTCGGCTCATCTAAGATTAAAATATCTGCCCCCTTTCTAAAAAGGACACGGGCAATGCCAAGCCTTTGCCATTGACCAATCGAAGGCCTTACTCCTCCCCCAAATTCAGGCGTAAGGGGGGTATCGTAACCTAGTGGCAAACTCTCGACAAAATTATCAATTCCTGCTTTTTTGGCAGACTCCTTAATTTCTGATAGCTTATCAAGCCTACTAATATCACCATAGCCAATTGCTTCCCTGACACTAAACGGATAAAGTTCAAAATCCTGGAACAATACCGCAAGTCTCTTTCTCCAATTTGATAGATCAATATTACTAATTTCACAATTTCCAATTAAGATTTCGCCCCTCTGGGGAAGATAAAAACCAGCTAATAACTTGATTAGGGTTGACTTGCCAGCTCCATTCTCTCCAACAATGGCAATCTTTTCGCCTTGGGAAACCTCAAAAGAAATATCTTTCAAGACCCAACTTTGTTGATCTTGATATCTAAACCAAACGTCTTTAAAAACAATTGAAATGTCACCTTTTGGAGGTATCACACCTTTATGAGATTCCTCATCTGGTAAGCCTAAAAACCATACCAAGTCGGCTACATAAATATAATTCTCATAAATATTAAGTAGCGACGCAATCAAACCGTTCAAGTTCTGTTCCGCACTTCGCAACGACCGGAGGTATAGCTGAAACGAACCTACAGTAATTTTACCGACAACTACCCAAAAAATTAGCATCGCTGAAACTAAAAGCTCATAAAAAGTTAGCGGCAGGGAGGAGAAAAATGCCCAAGACTCTCTTTCTTTGTTTAATGTCGCCCTTTTACTAAGAATCTCATCAATAACACTCCTCATCTTTTCAGTCAGATAGTGTGAAACCCCCAGGATCCTAAGCTCCATAAAATTTCTATTTTTGGTAAGATGGTAGCGCACCCAAGCCCAAACCCTGTTTTTAGGAGAAAGCTCAGTATCAAGATCGTATTCTCGCTTGATGAACTTCGAGTTAACAAAAAACCTCGGGAGTGAGACTAAAATTACTCCAAGGGAGATAAGCGGGTAGACTAAAACCAAAACGGCAGTTGCAGATACAAATCCTGCCAAATAGCCAGGAATCTCAGAAATTGGCGTCATTAACTGCCACGCACGCCGTCCAGATTCTCTTTCAATCTTATTAAAACGATCCATAAATTCAGGATTTTCCAAAGCAGGAAGCGAAAGCTGAGAGACCTTATTTACCATAAGAACGTCAAGCTCAGCATCAAGATATCGAGAGAGAGTGTGACGCAGAAAAGAATTGACCGAAGATAAAATATTCCTTAGAAGTGATATAAGTAGGGAAAGGCTTACCAAAAAGAAAATTCTATAAAAAACTTTTTGTTTGTCTGGACTTCCCAATGAAGACACCAGGCTATCAATAATTAACTTTTCGATATAGAAGGTGGGAATGGAAGAAAACCCCCACACAAAGCTTAATACAAAAACCGTCACTAAAAGGCCGGGCTTAATCCTACTAACTATCTTTACGATTTCCCTTAAAACAAATATAACTTGTCCCAATCTTGAAAAAGATAGCTTCAGGCGAGGAAATACCTTTTGGTCTTTACCAGTTCTACCTTGCATTTATAAAATTCTAACACAATATTTATTTCGGCTTTTATTTGGATTAAAATAAATTGGATGGATAATGTTCCACTACCTGAAAGACTAAGGCCCAAAAATTTGAAAGAATTTATCGGACAAAGACATTTAGTGGGTGAGGATGGAATTATCAAGATTCTGATCAAAAATACAAAGTCATCTAACTTTTTCCCATCTTTAATCTTCTGGGGTCCTCCGGGAAGCGGAAAAACAACTTTAGCCCGAATTATTGCCAACGAACTAAAACGCCCCTATCACGAATTCTCTGCTGTTTCTTCTTCCATAAAAGAAATTGAAAAAATTATGAAAGAAGGCGAACTGTTTCCCCCGATCGTCGTCATTGATGAAATCCATAGATTCAACAAAGCCCAACAAGCAAAGCTTTTGCCATTTGTCGAAAGAGGAAATATTACTTTGATTGGTGCAACTACAGAAAATCCATCATTTGAGGTGATTGGCCCGCTTTTATCAAGAACAAGAGTTCTGATCTTAAACCAACTATCTGAAAGGGAAATGGGAGAAATTATAAAAAGGGGTGAGAATCATTTAAGAGTCAAACTCAACCAAAAAACAAAAAAATTTCTAATAAACTCCTCCAACGGTGATGCACGTGTTGCTTTGACTGTGCTTGAAATTGCCTCCAATATCTCAAAAAGTAAAAATATCCCCCTTAGTGATATAGAGTCTGCTCTGCAAAAAAGGCAGCTTGCTTTTGATAAAAGGGGCGAAGAGTATTACAACATCATCTCCGCCTTCATTAAATCTATGCGTGCATCTGATGTTAATGCAGCGCTCTATTACCTTGCCAGAATGATTGAATCTGGGCAGGATCCTTTGTATATTGCAAGGAGAATGGTTATTTTTGCATCAGAAGATGTCGGGATGGCGCAGCCAACAGCTTTGGTTGTAGCAAACGAAGTATTTAAAGCTTGCGAAGAAATAGGATACCCGGAGTGTGCCATAAATCTTGCCCACGGGACAGTTTACCTAGCACTTGCCAAAAAGGATAGAGACGCATATGAAGCTTACATGCGGGCTTTAGAAGATGTCAAAAAATACGGCAACCTCCCTGTCCCTCTAAAAATAAGAAACCCAGTGACTAAGCTTATGAAGGAAATAGGCTACGGAAAAGGCTACGAGAAATACACAAAAGAAAGCTTACTGCCTGAAAAATTAAAGGGAAAGAAATACTATTTTAAATAAAGGAGGTGATAAGTAATGTTTAAAAAATTATTCGCGGTCTGTCTTTTAGTAGAAGATTTTGAAAAGTCACTCGGTTTTTACAAAGATACACTGGGGCTTGAAGTTAATAGTCAAGATAGAAAGTTTGCAGATTTTAAGTTAGAGGGCACATCCTTAGAAATTTTCCAAAAAGATGATGCTACACCAATGTTTCCGTCTACTCATATGAGTAAAGGAGGTGGGGCTGTCTTAGGATTCCAAGTGGAGGATGTACAAAAAATCTGTGATGAACTGAAGGGCAAGGGTGTAGAAATATTTGAAGGTCCCAAAATAACCCCTTGGGGTCAAACTGTTGCCTATTTCAAAGATCCCGATGGAAATATTTGGGAAATATCCCAAAAGTAATATGAGACTTAAAAAGGTTGAAAGCGTTGAAATTTCGCCAACTGCCCCATTCAATTTCGACGCGACATTTTACAAACCCGACCACTTTACAAGTGGCGATAACTTTTGGGAGCCGGGGGTTAGATGGCAAACTTGGCTTTGGCAAGATAAAAGTTTGGGGCTTAAATTCGTAAATTCTGGAAGCGTACAAAAACCAAGAATAAAGGTTGAAATTTTTTATAACAATAAATTACCCCAACAATTTGTATGTTCCTTAATCGAGGAAATTAAATATAGATATAACCTCGATCTTAACTTGACCGACTTTTATAAACAATTTGAGAAAGACAAAGACCTTGGTCCAATTATTAAAAGGCTATATGGAATGAGGCCGGGACACCCCAATTCACTTTACGAATATCTAATTATTGGAATTGTTTTACAAAATGCAACAGTGAAAAGATCAATTCAAATGTTTAAAGCTCTTCTTGAAAAGTATGGAACTCAGTTAGAATACGACAAAAAACACTTTGGTGTTTTTGGAGTCCGGGTGGTTTAAAAAATGTTACAGAGCAAAGTTTAAGAAACTTAAAAATTGGATATAGAGCAAAGTTTATCAAAAGGATTGATGAATATTTTGGGAAAGGATTAATTAATGAGATAGAGCTAAGAAAAAAAGACAGAGAAACTCAGATGGAAGAATTACTTAATCTTTATGGAGTAGGTCCAGCAACAGTTTGGTACCTTCTATTTGATGTATTTCATCATTGGGACTTTTTCAACCACATCTCCCCTTGGGAGCAAAAAATTTATTCTAAAGTCTTTTTTAATCAAGACCCCGAAAACCCCGTATCAAAAGAAAAACTTCTAAAATATTTTGAAAGGTTTGGGAAATATAAGCAGTTGGCAGTCCATTATGCTTGGGAGGATTTGTGGTGGAAACACAAAAACCAAAACATCCCTTGGTTGGAAAAACTAATTAGAGTCTGAAAAAACACTCAAAATAATTTTATTGCCAAATGAAATTAAAGAATCACACTTGTCTGTCAATATGAATTGACACATGTCGGGTTAAATACTGTTTGATGAAATTAAGGGAAAGAGGCATTATACTTTAAGTAAAAGTAATGAGTTTGAAATAAAAAATGAAAACTGTTTGTATCTGCGGAAGTAGAAGATTTAAAACAGAAATTAGAAATTTTGAAAAAGCTCTAAAGAAAAAGGGCGTTGTGGTATTTTCCCCAATTCTTAACACAAATAAAAAAATAGATGACCTGCCTAAAGATCTTAAAAATTACGCCTTTTTAGGTTTAACACTACATCACTTTGAATATATTAGAAAGGCAGATTGCGTTTTTATATTCAATAAAGGTGGATACATGGGAAACTCTGTTACGATGGAGCTCGGGGTAGCTTTTGCCCTTGGAAAAACAATTTTTGCACTTGAAGAGGATAAAGAAGAAATAAGTAGAAATGTCCTTATCGACTTTATAGTTAAAACTCCTAATCAGCTAGTCAAATTTCTAAAATGATAAAAGTGCAAATGAAAAGTAAAATATGTGACAACAAAAGTGTCGGAATGCTTATTTGGAAAGACAAAAAACTTCTTTTAATAGAAAGAAAACTATTTCCTTTTGGTTTTGCACCCCCAGCAGGGCATGTTGATAACAAAGGAAGTTTTGAAAACGCTGCTAAAGAAGAGGTGGAAGAAGAGGTTGGTCTTAAAGTAACGGAGTTAAAGCCAGTCACAGAGGGAAGAAAAGAAAATAAATGCCGAAGAATTGGAGGCGCCTGGCACTACTGGAAAATTTACGAAGTCCGAACTACGGGGAAAATTAGAAGAAGCGAGGAAGAAACCAAACAAGTTGGTTGGTTTTCCCTAGACCAAATAAAATCGCTGGCAGATAGAACAAATGATTATCTATCTGGGAAGATATCAGAAGAGAAATGGCAAAAATCACCAGGCATCGAACCTGCCTGGTTTGAATGGTTCAAGGAGCTACGAATAATCTAGTTTATCATGAAAGCGATACTCAACTCTATTAAACCGGTAATAAAAAAAGGCTACTTCAGTCAAAATAAACAAACAGGCAATTTTAGATTTCTCTAAAACTGTAACCTCAGAAGACATTGATGGGTCCGTATACAATAGCGAAACCATCCTCCGTGATGTTTCAGAAGAAGAACATATTGCTTATGCAGTGGTATTCAACTCTCTGAATTTCTGCTTTTGGGAAGAGCCAAAATGGACTGTGACAATTGACGGAAAAAATTATGATGGCAGTCTTGGACTACTCAGGGCACTAAATAAAGCCATTAAAGATGGAGTTCAACTACTCAATCCAACCTACTTATCGAAATTAACAGATAGGGAGCTAGCAAAAATTTTAGCGGGCAATGTTGAAATTCCACTCTTTAAGGAAAGGTTGAGATTGTTAAATAAGTTAGGGAGAGATGTAATATCGAAGTTTTCTGGCTCGTTCACAAATATTATTAAAAAAGGTAGCGGGAATGCTTCAAAAATCGTTGAAGTTTTGGTAACCGATTTACCTGAAATTTTCAACGATGTTGCCAACTATCACGGTCATGAGATTAAATTTTACAAAAGAGCCCAGCTTGTACCAGCCCACCTTTTTGACTTAAGAAAGCTTAATCTATTATCAATAAACCTTACTGGTTATGATGAATTAACCACTTTCGCTGATTACAAAGTGCCGCAACTACTACGAAAGTTTGGGATTCTTGAGTATTCTAAAGATCTTGCCAAAAAAATAGACAGTAAAATTGAAATCCCCGCAGGAAGCGATGAAGAAATTGAAATAAGGGCAAGCACGATTTGGGCGGTTGAGCTGACTACTCGGGAATTAAAAAAGAAGTTTCCGCAAGCTAACGCTGCAAGAGTAGATGGTATTTTTTGGTTTAGAGGGCAAGTCAAATCCCCAGACGATAAACCGTATCATCGCACAAGAACCATCTGGTACTAGTCCAGTCAAAGTTAGATACACCATATCCCTCCCAACAAACATCTGCAAACCTATATTATCCCCAGTTAAATGACTTAACTACTCATCAAATTCAAAATGTTAAAATGAATATAATGGCAGGTAAATTCTTACCAATACCTAAGAAATTTTTACTAATTTTTATTTCTGTCTTGATAACTAACCTTTTTACCTTTCTCGCCCCACAAAGTCTACTTGCACAAATTCCTTCCGGATTTGTACAGAGAGACGCAGACAAGTTAATCCTTAATGGTCAAACGTATAAATTTATTGGTTTTAATAAAGCCGGTGCAGCCAATGATAATCGGTACTATTCGTGTGGCGATGGCGGAGACAACCCTGATGTTTTTCTCTCGACAATGTTCTCCACTTTCAAAAATATCTGCTCAAACCAAAACACAAATTTTGTTTTGAGAGTCTGGTTTACACAGGCATTTACAACAAGAAATAACGCTCTTGACTGGTCAAGAATTGATAGGGTTATAAATTATGCCAAACAAAATAACGTCAGACTTATCGTAACCTTGGAGAACGAATGGGAGAACTGCACAAAATCAATGACAAACTCAGCAAATGGAGAGAAACTAAATGATTGGTATAAAGAAGGGTATCGACTGTGGAACAAGGATCACCCCCAAAATAATGGTTACAACTACCCTCTTACGTTCAGAGAGTATGTAAGAACTATAGTAAACCGTTATAAAGATGAACCAACAATTCTCGCCTGGCAAATTATGAATGAAGCAGAATCAGCAGACCGCAGTGGAATTTCTGATCCATTAAGTCTTTACAACTTTACCAAGGATATCGCTTCTCTCATCAAATCTATCGACCACAACCATCTCGTAAGCTTGGGGACAATAGGAGATAGTAACGCAGGTTTGGAAAACGGAAATTATCTCTGGATGCATTCAATCCCTGAAATTGACATCTTAGAAACCCACGAATACAAAGATCCAAACAACCCCTTGCCTGAACCAATACCTAAAAACAACATGGCAGCCAAAATACTCGGAAAGCCAATTTTTATGGGCGAGGCTGGAATATATGCTAACGATTCAGCTGTCCCACCTAATATTTTTACTTATCAACAAAGAGCATCTCTTTTCTCAAACAAAATGAATGCTTACTTCTCGAATGGGGGAGATGGCTACTTAATTTGGAACTGGACCAATGTCCGTTCTACCCCAGGAAGCCAAAACTTCACCTACTATCAAGTAGATAGCGACGATCCCGTCTGTACTACTCTCTTTAAGAACTTTAATCCTCCAGTATGTGAAACTAACCATACCTGTTATCCAAACGAAATTCCAAAAACAATCAAAATGGATTGGGAATCACCCACTGACTTAAATGGGTGGTCGGGAAGTCAATCACCGCTGACACTATCAACCCAATACAAAAAAAATGGCAACCAATCTATGAGGTGGGATATTGATCTATCAAATTCAGTATCAAAATGGGATGAAGAAAGTATCTCAAAAAGCTTTGCTACTCCCCAAAATTGGTCTGGTCAGGGGGAGAAGGTAAAAGTGTACATATATATTCCACAAAACCAGGCAAATACGGTCACCGGCGATTTTGCAGCTAAAGTCTACTTATACAATGGCTCAACTAGCACTTCCTCAGCATCCACTGGACTGGCACCAGGAATTTGGAACGAGGTCACCATCAACTCTCCTAATCTTACTAACATAACCAGAGTACAAATCAAGGTTGCAAAAGATCGGGAGGGATTTTCGTATACAGGACCGATATTTGTAGATTTCTTCCATCTTACCAGTTCCTCTAACTCAGCCGATGCAAATAACGATGGCCAAGCTGACGGGATAGATTATATGATATGGCTTACTAATTTTGGACAGAATGGGAGGTTAGAGCAGGGAGATTTTAATGGTGACGGAATAATAAATATCTCTGATCTTTTTGTTTGGATTGCAAACTATACGTATTAACCTCAAGGTGAATTTGAGGGTTACTTACCGCTGGGTAAAATCTTTTCCTTCCCCATCCACTTTCTTAAAACCTCAGGGATAACTACCGACCCATCTTCCTCTTGATAATTTTCCAATATGGCAATTATCGTCCGACCAATAGCAAAAGCTGTTGCATCGTTCATATGAACAAATTCCAATCTCTCTTTATCCCTAAATCTTGTATTTAACCTTCTTGACTGATAATCAGTCATATAATCCGAGGTATGAGTTTCGCGATACTTCCCCTGTCCCGGTAACCATGACTCAATATCAATTTGTCGAAAATCCGGCCCACCCATATCTCCTGAACAAATTGCAACTACCTGATAAGGAATCCCTAAGCTTTGCATAAGATACTCCTGAATAGCGACAAAAAAATCTTGTTCTTTTCGTCCTTCCTCGGGTAATGTAAATGATTCCATCTCAACCTTATCAAACTGATGAACACGCAAAATACCTCTCGTATCTTTACCATAAGACCCCGCCTCTCTCCTAAAAGCAGTTGAGAAACCGACATATCTTATAGGCAGATCTTTCCCGTCGAGTATCTCCCCCATATGCAGTGGGCCTAAAGTATGCTCTGCACTTCCGACAAGGAATAAATTATCAGATGGAATGAAATACCTTTCCTCTTCGGGATATCTTCTTGCCATTTTGTCAAAAACTTCGGGATTTATCATTACTGGAGGTACAACCGGAATAAATATTTTTGCACTGAAATCTTTATCAATCCTTTTTGCAATCTCGGAAATCACTTCCTGATTAGTCAGTGTTTCAAAAGCAAACTGCACTAGCGCAAATTCCATTAAAGCCGCATCGCCCATCAAATATCCAAAGCGAGTCCCAGCAATCTCACTTGCCTTTTCAATATTGATTATCCCCAATCTTTCACCTATTTCCATATGATCTTTTGGCTCAAATCCAAATTTTCTAGGCTCTCCCCACTTTCGAATAACTACATTTTCCGATTCATCTTTTCCAATCGGCACATCATCCGCAAAAAGATTTGGAATTTTCTTGATGACGTTAATAAATTCCCCCTCAATATCATCTAGTTGTGGCTTAATTTTTTGGAGCTTTTCCTTTACCCTCTTTCCTTCCTCAATGTTTTTTTCTTTTGCTAATTTATTTCTTTCGGCACGAAGTCTTTCAACTTCTTGAAGCAAACCCCTTCGCTTCCTATCCAATTCAAGCGCACGATCAACTATAGAAGGGTCGAAGTTTTTTGCAGCAACTGCCTTTTTAACCTTTTCTGGATTATTTTTGATCAGCTGGATGTCTAACATAATCTGATTACTTTAAGTATACTTCCCTATTTTACCCTATTTGCTTTAGCTCTTCCAAGAAAAGCTAAAACTCCAAAGTTAAATTGCTTTATAAAGCATGAACACTAATATCAGCCATCAAACCTTTTAGGTGTTTCTTCTCGTTAACCTGTAATACTTTATAAGGGTTTAATGATCTCAGATAATCCACACCAATCATGGTTACAGATGCAGGCTCTATTTTGTAATTCCAAATCCTATCAATATCTTCTTCCAAGATAATAGCCAGAAATGCCCTGACAATATTATCGTGGGTTACGACTATACTGTCCTCATCAAAAATCGTCGAATTTAAAAAAGCTTCAGCACGGGCGACAGTCTCAACAAAAGCCTCCCCACCAGGAAAAACTACTTCTGATGGCTTGGTAAGCCATGCCTTATATATATCACTATACTTTGTTTTAATTTCTTCTTTGCTAAGCCCCTCCCACTCACCATGATTGGTCTCTATCAAATTAACATCTACCCTTACTTCGACCCCTAGTTCATTAGCCAAGGCTAAAGCTGTCTGCTTGGCCCTTTTAAGTGGACTTGTATAGATTACCCCAAGATCAACTTTCTTAAAAAAATTAACTAGCGCTTTGGCTTGCTTTCGTCCGAGATCCGATAGATCTGTGTCATAGCTTTGACCTTGGTAAATACCAAAGGTATTGGCGACTGATTCTGCATGCCTAACAAGATATAACTTTGTCATCAAAAAAACCTCCTTTTATTTCGGGTTGTTGCGCCCGAATATCTCGGAGGTGCCAGCGCTACTTCGTACTCAATTTATAAGCTGTTACGGGCTTAACCCGTCACTCCTTAACTGCGCCGTATTCCATCGCATTTTCGGAGGCAACTCGGTTAGGGGAATGCCTAACTTCAACGTCTTTCCTTAATTTTCAATTAAAAGGTATTTTATTTTTATTAATCCCTTTTGTCAAGCAAAAATTTCTAAGTCTTCGTGCGATTTTTCTCTCCTGGTTAAGACTTTCTGTGCCACCTAAAACTAAAGAACTCGCCTTCACTTCCTTGATGGGGTATGCAATCACCTCAATCTTATTATTCAAAAAAGATGTAAAAAGTCAGGGACCACCTTCAAAGTCCCAAATCCTCTTGAATTTTCTGCATTGCGGAAAGGGCAATTCCAATAAATTCACGAAGAGGAATTCCTAGACGCACTTCGCACTCCTCTATCTGCTTTCTATTTACCCCTGCTGCAAACGAGGGAGAATTCCACTTCTTCATAATCGAATCAACAGTAACCGAAGCCAACTTTTTATCTGGTTTGACAAGCGCAACAGCCACGATCAGTCCCGTCAACTCGTCACAACAGTACAGTGCCCACTGCATTCTGGTTTTAGGCATTGGCGCCCCTTCCACATATCCCCAAGCGTGTGAAGCTACTGCATCACGAATATCAACATGTGCATCAAGCTCACTAAGCCACTCGAGCAACTTCTTGGTATGAGTTACTCTAGCAGTATCTTTGGTCTCTTCATAATCAGCATCATGCAAAAGACCTGCTATAAGCCATCTTTCTTTCTCTTTTTTAGCACCCTCAGGATTTAGCCTATCAAAAAGCGCTCCCATCACCGCCTCCACAGCAAGACAGTGCTTTCGAAGATTGATATTTTTTACATGCTTTTTCAACAAATCAAGTGCTTTCTGTCTCGTCATGCTTCAAGTCACATATTATATATAAGCATCAAAAGTAAATATTAACTCATCACTTCTCACCACTAAATTTATTCTTGACAGGCTTTAGTGTTGGAAACAATATCACCTCTTTTATCATCCATGTATTTGTAAAAAACATAACCAACCTATCAATCCCAATTCCAATTCCTCCAATTGGCGGCATTCCGTACTCCATGGCCTCAAGAAAGTCCTCATCAACTTGCTGTGCTTCCTCCTTATCAAGCCTTGCAATCTTGATATCATCTTCAAATCTTTTTCTCTGATCTACTGGATCTGTCAGTTCACTCCAGCCATCGCAAATTTCTTTACCCCCTATATACCCTTCAAACCGCTCCACCCAATCGCTTTCCCCTTCCTTAATTTTCGCAAGAGGTGATACATCTCGCGGATAATCTATAATCCAAGTAGGCTCGATTAAAGTCTTTGATACCAACTTATCAAAAATTAGAAATATAAGCTGCCCTTTTGTTTCTCCTCCCACAAGATCAAGATCATTATTGCGGCAATAACTCTCCAGCTCTCCTGCATCTTTTGTCATCACATCCAAACCAACTCTTTCTTTGATCACGTCAACCATCTTGACTCTGGGCCAGCTTGCTCCAATATCTATCATCTTGTCTCCAACTTTAATCTTCTGCTCTCCAAAAAGCGCTTGAGCAAGGTGCTTAAAAAGCCCCTCCGTAACATTCATAACTTCCTGATAATCGGTGTATGCAGCATAATATTCAATCATAGTAAATTCCGGGCTGTGTGTTTGATCAATCCCTTCATTTCTAAAATCCTTGCAAATTTCATAAACCTTCTCATACCCACCAACAATCAGCCTTTTCAAGTAAAGTTCATCCGCAATTCTAAGGTAAAAATCTGCATCCAAAGCATTGTGATGCGTCTTAAACGGTTTGGCGTTCGCGCCGCCATAAAGTGGTTGAAGTGTTGGGGTTTCAACTTCTTTATATCCTAAGTCGTCCAGATATCTCCTAACCTCCCTTACCAATTTTATTCTTGTATCAAATCTTTTTTTGACCTCGGGGTTTAGTAAAAGGTCAAGATAGCGCTTCCTGTAACGCTCCTCTACATCCTTTAACCCATGCCAAACTGAAGGAAGAGGACGAATAGATTTTGAAAGTAGCTGAAACCGATCAACATCTATACTCACTTCACCAGCCTTAGTCTTAAACACCTTTCCCTTCGAATAGACAAAATCGCCTACATCAAATAGTTTCAATAACCCAAAATCCTCTCCCAGTACCCTCTTCTGGAAAAAAAGTTGAATCTTTCCAGTCTCATCTTTAAGATCTGCAAAAAGCACGTTACCATGCTCACGAAGTGACATTAATCTGCCTGCCACTTCAACAACCTCACCAAATCTATCCAGAATAGAAAAAATAGCTTTAGGAGATCCATCTACCTTTGACGGGTAAGGATTAATTCCCAGCTCACGAAGTTTTTTAGCCTTCTCAAGCCTCACTTTTCTTATCTCATCCAACGTCTTAAGCGCCATGAATGTAGTATAAACCAATGATAAGACGAAATGAAGTTATAAAGACCTACTCAACGGACAAAATCTCATACACCACTTTACCGGCTGGAGCTTCAACTTCAACTTTGTCTCCAACCTTTTTCCCAATTAAAGACTTCCCTAATGGAGACGAGTGGGAAATCTTCTTCTTTACTGGATCTGCTTCCCACTCACCAACTACCTCGTATACCACATTTTTTCCTCCTACCAGAAGCGTGACCTTAGCCCCTAAAGAGACTTCGGAATTATTACCCCTCTCAACAACAACTGCTTTCTGTAAAACCTCCTCAAGTTGCGATATTCTGCCATCCAAAAATTCCAATTCCTCCTTTGCATTGTGGTAGTCACTATTCTCTGTCAGGTCACCCTGTGATCTTGCATTTGACAAACGCTCAACAACCGCAGGCCTTTTCACATCACGCAGTTCACTCAACTCAGCTTTTAGTGATTCAAGGCCTTCTCTTGTAAGTTGGATTTTGTCATCACTTCCCATATCATACATCTAAAAAAACTCTCCTTTATTTTCAGGAGAGTAAAGACATTATCTTCTTATTCTCCCGCCTAATTAACCAGTCCTTAACAAGGCTAAGAACCGATAATTTTGCGAGAAAATACCTTCCATTACCTGCAAATTTTATATTTACCAAGCTACATTGTCAAGCGCTTCACAAAGCGCCACCAAGATGGAAAAATTTTGGGGTATAATACTTGAGATGAAAAAAAGAAAGATCATTGCAACCACTCTAATACTACTGGGACTTTTTGCGCTATCTGCTCTTGCATCATATATCTTTTTTATCTATAAGAGGATCTATGTACCTGGTCCCACACCACCACTAACGCCTATTTCTACACCTACTCCAACCCCTGATCCATTCTCTCCTGTAAGTATCCTTCTTTTGGGATATGGTGGTCCAGGACACGAGGGAGGAACACTAAGTGATACTATGATTGTTGCCCATATAGTCCCTAGAGAGAAAAAGGTCTTTCTAATCTCTATTCCCCGAGATCTATGGGTACCAATCCCTATGAAAAATGGAACCAAAAATTTCAAAATTAACCATGCCTTCTCTATTGGCCTGGACGACAACAGATATCCTGACAAACTACCACAATATAGTGGGATGCCCGGGGCCGGACTATTATCAAAGGAGATGGCAACTATGGTAACTGGGCTGCCAATTCAGTATTTTGTGGCAGTAAATTTTGAAGGATTCAAAAATATAGTTGATTCGCTGGGTGGAGTTGTCGTAAATATCCCTTATTCGTTCAAGGATGAATTCTACCCCATCAAGGGAAAGGAAAATGACCTTTGCGGTCTTACAGAAGATCAGTTAAAGATGATACACGCTACTTTATCTGGGCAACTTCTGGAACAACAATTTAAGTGCAGATACGAGACACTTGAATTTACAAAAGGGCCAATGCTTATGGATGGAGAAACTGCCTTGAAGTTTGTACGTTCGCGCCATTCATCCGTTAATGGAAGTGATTTTGGCAGATCAATTAGACAACAGGCTTTCTTAATAGCAGTTAAAGACAAATTATTGCGGGTTGGGAGTATCCCCAAAATAATTACTATTATCAACAATATATCCAAAAATCTCCAAACCGACATCGACTTTGGATCGATGCTCAAATTCACAGAGACAGGCCTTGAGATATCCGATTTTGAAATGAAAACCATATCCTTAAAAACCGACAACGTACTAGATGAGACGATCTCTCCTGACAGGCAATATATCTTAATCCCAAAATCGGGGGAGGAAAAATGGGATGAAATTCATAAATTCATTGCATCAGAGATTGGTTCAGAATAAAGAAATTGCTAAACAATAATAAGCTGAATAACACCCACAGAGAGTATTTCTTCGAATCTTAAGATTAAAAATAGGTAAACGCAACGTATTACGGGGCTCAAAAAGGCATTTCAGACACTCGACCATAGATTAACAAGCAACACTGGTTTCAGCACAGACAAGAGGATCGCTCTGAACCTTGCGATATATGTGTAGACTTATATGACCAAATCTGAACCTTTTTTTGAACGGAATCGAACCCTCGGGCGCGGCGGGATCCCCCGGCTCCCCCTTCCGCCACGACCTTGTAGGAGGCCAAAAATTTTTTTGCCGACAATCATCCCTTTAAACCAGAAAGATATTGTTCCATCAGCTTAACATCGTCAATATCTTTCTGTCGACCTTCTTCATCTGCAATCCAACGGCGTTTTGCATCAAGCAAAAATTGAACTGTATTATAGCGAACACCATCTATAATTACCGAATATATTAGCAAATCATCAAATTTCCAAGCCTTGCCGATAACAGTCCAGCTTGTCACGATTTCAAACAAATTATCGGTAAGCACCTCGCGGCCACGGTTTTGCTCCTTTTTAAAACGACCGCTGTTGGAAAGTTCCCTATATTTTTCCTCAGTCACAACAACATCAATATCTTTGCTTTCCCGTAAATTAAGCGCCCTCAAGATACCAGAGCCAATAACAATAGAATTGTCTGAATTTAAGCCAAGTTCATCAAGTTTGGTTTTGACTTCTAACTTCATTTTTCTTTTGGCTCAAGATGTCCTCGCCCATCAAAAACAATCTCTCGCGCATTTGTTCTTTGATCTTTTCTTGCTTTAGTGACCCCACCCGGATTCGAACCGGGGTTTACAGGATGAGAACCTGCCGTCCTAGGCCTCTAGACGATGGGGCCAGTGATATCTATTTTATCACAAAGACTAGCTTATTATGAGGACAAGGGGAGAGGCTTTTTAAGTGCAGTTGCCAGAACATCATCAAGTTTATCGTAAAAAAGGAACTTTATTTCCTTTTTTACATTTTCAGGAACCTCTTCCATATCTTTTTCGTTATCCTTTGGAAGAATTATTGTTTTTAGTCCAGCCCTATGGCCTGCTATCACTTTTTCTTTGACCCCTCCAATCTCCAAAACCCTTCCTCTCAAGGTAACTTCACCTGTCATACCAACATATCTTTTGACTGGAATTTTCGTCAATGCGGAGACAAGAGCAGTCGAAATTGCAATCCCTGCTGAAGGGCCATCTTTTGGAACCGCTCCTTCAGGAACATGGATATGAACATCTAAATTTCTTCCAAAATTTTCCTTTAGTCCCAGTTGCTTCCAATGGGAGCGTGCCCATGTAAAAGCAGCTTGAGCCGATTCTTTCATAACATCCCCCAGCTGACCAGTTAGGGTCAGCTTCCCTTTGCCTGGCATAAGCGCAACTTCTATAAATAAAATTTCCCCTCCTGCCGGGGTTACTGCTAAGCCAGTAGATAATCCAACCTCATCTTTCTTTTCTGCAATCTGTGAGGAAAACCTTCTTGGACCTAAAAATTTCCTTACATCAGACTCCCCGACTAGAGTCGGATACTTCTTACCCTCTGCAACAAGACGGGCAATCTTTCGAAGTATCGTTGCGAGATTTCTCTCCAGCTCTCTGACGCCGGCTTCACGCGTATACTTCTCAATAACCTCGTTTATCGCACCTGGAGAGATCTTGATCTTTTTACTCTCCAATCCATGAACCTTCAATTGCTTTGGCCACAAAAATTTCTCAGCGATATTGAACTTCTCATCCTGGGTATATCCTGGAAAGGTGATAACTTCCATTCTATCTCTGAGAGGAGCGGGAATATTTTCTAAAACATTCCCAGTGCAAATAAACATTACCTGGCTTAAATCAAATGGAACTTCTAGATAGTGATCAGAGAATTCCTTGTTTTGTTCAGGATCTAATGCCTCAAGAAGTGCAGAGCTGGGATCGCCTCTAAAATCAACACCCAATTTATCAATCTCATCAAGCATAAATACTGGATTTTTGGTGCCGGCATTTTTAATTCCCTGAATTATCCTACCTGGAAGCGCACCCACATAAGTCCTTCTGTGACCTCTGATTTCTGCTTCATCCCTTATTCCTCCCAGAGAAACCCTGACAAACTTACGTCCCAATGCTCGGGCGATTGATCTCCCAATAGAAGTTTTTCCAACACCTGGAGGTCCAATGAAACAAAGGATCGTTGGCATCTGTTGTGTATTATCTTTGTCTTTTGACAACCGAATATCTGCCTTTTTGACCCTCTTAGACTTTATCTTCATAACTGATAAGTACTCAAGTATTCTTTCTTTTGCTTTTTTAATCCCATAATGATCTTTCTCCAATACACTGGCAGCGTGCTTTATCGAAACATTGTTTGGTGAGACCTTGCTCCATGGCATATCACAAAGCCAATCAAGATAGTTTCTTATGTATCCACCTTCTGGATTATTTGGCGACATTTGGGTTAATCTCTTTAATTCCTTTTCTGCTTTATCCCTAACTTCTGGGGGCATCTTGGCTTCCTTTATTTTTCTCTTGTAGTCCTTCAACTCTTCACTACTTAAATCTCCTTCTTCAATCTCTCCCAATTCTTCCTCAATTGTCCTTTTCTTCTCTCTGAGCATCGCTTTGCGCATCTGGTCCTCAAACCTTTTCTGAGTTTTAGATGAAATTGTTCTTTCCAACTCAAGAACATTTACTTCTCTTGATAATTCTTCAAAGACCAATGCAAGACGCTCCTTTAGGCTCAAAGTTTCTAAAAGTTTTTGCTTCTCAGAAGTCTTGATATCCAGAAGTGACGCAATCTGATCAGCAACTTCCACAGGCTCAATATCGCCAGAAACAAGCCTCATAACGGTCATTATGTCTGCCTGCTTACCTAAATTTATCGATTTCTTGAAAAGCTCAATAAGTCTATTTGTCAAAGCGATCACTTCATCACTCTTGTCTAGATCCGGAGATATCTCCTCAACAACTCCGCTCAAATATGGCTCTGTGGACGTCAGATCCAAAAGCTTAGCTCTTACCTGGCCTTTAACTACTGCATGTAAGCCATCTTCACTTGCATTAATATGAGTAATTGTGGCAATAGTCCCGACTTCATATAGATCAGATTTATCAGGATCTGCTGTACGTGGATCCTTCTGAGTAAAAATTGCAACTATTCTATCTTGCTGGAACGCAGCATTTACAGCTTCAATGCTTTTCTTTCTTCCAAAAGAAAGAACTGCATCGGTATAAGGAAATACAACCGATCCCCTTATCGCAACCACTGGCAACTGTCGAGTTACGACAGCATCTTGGATACTTGATTCATCCATATTCTTTAAGTATTAGCAGTCTATTGCAGTTAGTGCTAAAAGTCAAGTGGCGCATTACTTTATGGTCCTGTAGAGGTGGGGGCGTTTGGCCAGTGTAGACACTCCTATCCCAATAAATGCCCCAACAACCACATCGAAAACGCTGTGAACGTTCCCCAAGACTCTTCCTAATGCAACCAGAAATGCAATTAAAATAAAAATAAATCCCTCCTTCTTATTGTGCAAAAAGACGCTCCAAGCAAGCGAAAACGCAACCGCCGCGTGATTAGAAGGAAACGAATAATCTCTCGGTATAGTTATAGTCAAAGGCATACCCCCATTTAGCTCAAATGGTCTGCTAACTTGAAATAATAACTTAAGAATATACACCAACAACCAGGTTGTAAAAGTAGATAAGATTGCATGCAAAGCTCTTTCTTTCCTTCTTTTTCCATCAATCCACCAAAGCACCCCCACACCAAAAAACATAAGCCAAATCAAAAGGCTTGCCATAAAAGTTATCAAAAATGTATTCGCGTCTGAGAGTGCTTGGAAATTCATCTAAGGCTATTCGTGTATCACGATCTTTGTACCCGGGTTCTCAGCACTTGCAAAGACTGAGTTCTTTCCCTCAGGTAAGACCGGACTTGTCCAATAATAAAGCTGTTTTGCCATTTCAGTTGGTAGGTTAACACAACCATGGCTTCGTGGACGTCCAAAATCATTATGCCAGTAAGTCCCGTGCAAGCCATATCCTTTCCAACCTGGAACTTCTTCATTTTGAAAAAACATTACGTAAGGAACATTTGGAAGGTAATAATAATACCTACCCTTTCCTCCTTCCATCTTTGTCGAGCGAAGTTTAACCCAAATGTTAAAGACTCCTTGTGGAGTCGGAGTCTGGGGTAAACCACTTGAGATTTTTGTTTCTAGAAACAGTCTGTCACCCTCCCATGCCCAAAGCATTTGCTCGGAAAGATCAACCTCAATCCATTTCTCAGCATTGACTGATCCCAACACATAAGGTGGAGTATTCTCAAAAGCAAGTCTGGGAACAGTAACTCTATTACCCTCAAATACCGCAACTTCTTGTGAATAATCTATATCGCCCGAGAAGTTAAAACATCTACAACCAACCTGAGGAATATTCGACAAATTCAGATTAAGTGGTTTAATGAAAAATGCCGTAAAGATAGACAGAAGGCAGGCGGAGGAAAGGAAAATAACAAAATTAGACTTCATAAGTAAATGATATTAGAAATAAACCGAAAATGAAATAGCATATACAAGTATTTGTTTTTACCTACCAAAGAGCTTAAAATCAAAGAATATGGGACTTCGTCACAGCACTACCAAAAGTTTCAAATATGCTTTCGATGGAATAAAGACCGCCTACAAAAACGAGCCAAATCTAAGAATCCACACAATATTTGCTTTTTTAGCCATATCTACTGCAGGAATACTTGGCATAAGTACTATTGAGTGGCTTCTTCTTACGTTCACAATCTTCTATGTAATTACCTTCGAGCTTCTTAACACTGTGCTTGAAGCATTGGTAAATCTCGTCAGCCCAGAGATATCTCCCCATGCAAAGATTGCTAAAGACGTTTCGGCTGCATGTGTGCTCTTAGCGGCTACCATGTCTGTTATAGTTGGACTCTCAATATTCTTGCCTAAAATTATCTATCTTCTTGATAAGTAAATCTACAAAAACTTGCAATTTATAAAGATAGTAAAATTACCAAAACTCCCGCCAGAAGACTATACCAGGCAAAATAGATAAATCTTGCACCTTTTATGAATTCAAAGACTATTTTTATTGCTACAAGTCCAACAATAAAAGAGACAAACAATCCAAATATATAATATGGGTAATTTATGTATCCATTTGAACCGTATTTTAGCAACTGAACAATATTTGCCCCCAGAATTGCAGGAATAGAAATAATAAAAGAAAACTCAACTGCCCTACTTTTCCTAACTCCAGTGGCAATTCCAGCAAATACAGTAGCACCAGACCTGCTAATGCCCGGGGAAATAGAGATTGCCTGAGCTATACCTACTGCAAGCGAGCTGCGAAAATTAACAAGCCCTTCCTTATCGTGCATCTTGGCTATACCGAAGCTAATAGCTGCATTTATTAGAAATTCAAATCCAACAAAAAAAGTTCTTGAAAAAAGCCCCTCAAAAAAGTCAGAAAGAAGTATTCCTACCAGCCCAGAAGGAACAGATGCAACCAAAATATACCAAAAATCATCAATAAACATTTTCAGGATCCTCTTTCGAAAATAGATAAGCACAGAAAATAACGTCCCTAGATGCAAAAAGACGTCAAAAAGAATGCCGGGCTGATAAAATCCTGGAAGTAGTTTCTGGAACACAACAAGATGACCTGATGATGAAATGGGCAAAAACTCACTCAAACCTTGAACTACCGCCAAAAGGGTAACTTCTCCTAGTTTCATTAGATATCTCCAGAGATCATATATTTTTGCATATTTTCCGTAGTCAAAAGGTCAAGCACTGCGGCGTCTTCAACACTATAATCACCAATCCTTGTACGCCTCAAGCTATTAAGATATGCTCCGGTTGAAAGATTTCTTCCTAGATCTCTCGCCAGGGATCTTATGTAAGTTCCCGAGCTAACCCTAAACTTAACTTTAAGGACAGGAAAAGCATAATCTAAAATAGAAGCAAAATAAACCCTCACCTTTCGAGGCTCAAGTTGAAAATCCTTTCCCAACCTAGAAAGCTGATATGCCTTACTTCCTTTTACCCTGACAGCTGAGTATTTAGGCGGAATTTGCCAAATCTCCCCGACAAATTTTTTTAACTCCCTTTCAACATCCATCCTTTTAACTTTGTTCCCTTCTACAACTCTTATAGTCCTTCCTTCCCGATCGTCTGTGTCCCTTTCCTCCCCAAATACAATTTCAGCTTCATATTCTTTATCAAGTTTAGAAAAAAAACCAAGCTTTCTGGTTGCACTTCTACCCACCCCAACAATCAAAAGCCCACTTGCGAATGGATCGAGGGTCCCTGCATGTCCAACACGTCTTTGTCCTGAGATCTTTCGAACACGATCAACTACATCATGAGAAGTCATACCTACAGGCTTGTCAACCAAAAGAAAAAATCCAGACATATCCTTCTGAGTATAGGTTCACGAAGCCTACTTTTCAAAGATAATTGACTTGACGTCTGCCCCAAGACTAGCTAAATCTTGCCGTAAATCCGATACCATACGCATTGGACCACAAATGTAAAATTTACAAGAATAATCACTAATATGTTTTTTGAGAAATTCATAATTGATTCTGCCATATTCATATCCTGAGGTCATTTTGCCTGTCAGCGTCAAAATGATATTTTCTCCAAATATTTCTCTTAATTCACTCTCATAAATTATATCTTCAACTTGTTTATTAGAATAAATCAACTTGTTGTCTCCAATTTTTCCTTCTGATACCAGTTGCCTAAATATTGCTACAAACGGAGTTATACCTGCCCCACCGGCAATGAAAATGCCTTCTCCCTCGTAGCTTATTGTCCCAAATGGTTCTCCAATTATTAACTCATCCCCTGCCGAAAGCTGTCCAATCTTTTCTGTTGCCCCAGAGTGATTACTAAACTCGTTTAGAGGATAGATCTTGATTGTAAACTCAAGGTAATTATCACTATTTAATCCAGTAAACGTAAATGGGTGCTT
>JAGUZK010000052.1 GCA_020060845.1 Candidatus Woesebacteria bacterium | reverse complement strand
TATTAATCCATTGGTTTTTTGGCCCTGGGCTGAAATTGCTTATGAAATCCCCAAGGTTTTATTTGTCTATCGCTGGGTAGAGATTCTTGGCTTTATCGGTGTTTTTGCGTCCCTAACTATCTTGAAGAAGGAGAAGTTGGATAGCGTTTTGGTTTATCTGATAATGTTATTTTGTTTTTTTGTTTTGTTATCCTCACTTTTGGGGGTGGATTTTAATAAAAGCTTGGTTGGAAATTATTATAGGAAGGATGGTATATTTACTTTATCTCACCTAATAATTATCTTTTTTTTCTTGGTTTTATTTTTTGAAAAAGAGTGGCTGCGCCCTTTATTCGTTTCAATATCAGCCGGATCAGCTATGGTAAGTATCATCACTATTATTGATGCTTATCGCGCTTTTGTCTTGGGGGATTTGGGTGTGAATGTTTGGGACAATGCGTTGGGATCAACTTTTGGGAATCCGAACTTCTTGGCTGGTTATTTGGTTGTTACACTTCCTTCTATTATCTTTTTACTGAATAATAAAAATGGCTTTAAGGAAAAATTTGTTTTGCTTTCAGCGTTTTTTATGCAGGTGATAGCAATTCTTCTTACACGATCTTGGTCTGGTGTTCTTGGTATATTGATTTTTTTCCTTATCTTTTTTTTGACAAGAAAGCGAAAAAATGTCGCTTTCATTTTTTTAGGAATCGTGGGGATGTTAGTTTTTTGGCTAGCTTTTGGCCTGAATTATAAAAGTATGCAGAAGGCCGGGATAGTTATTGCCGAGGGGCGCGAAAGGATATTTGTTAAGGGTATTTTAGCCTTTTTGCGCCGACCAGTATTTGGGTGGGGATGGGCAAATTTTGATTATGCATTTGAATCGGTAGATTGGCCGATAGAATTCAATGATGATATATATGTTGACAAGGCACACTCAAATTTTTTAGAGATTCTGGTTACAACCGGAGCAGCTGGTTTTTTAATTTATCTATTCATTATTCTCAGAGCAATAGTAAATCTACTTGGCAGTGGAAGTATACGCAACCCCATTCTTTGGATGCTTGTACTTTATATTATTCATTCACAAACTAACGTTATTTCCATATCGGAGGAACTTTTGTTTTGGATTATTCTGGGTATCGGGGCAAAGAAAATTATGTTGAAGAATCAGGGGGCTATTGCCACAACAAGAGTTGGAAGATGGTTTGGCTTTGTGGGAAAATTTATTAGCAGAGAAAGGATTAAAGTATATGGTGATTAAAGATGAAGAAGGGATGGGCAAATCAAAGAGTTCTAAGTATATCCCCGTGACTTTTTGCATTAAGCCGATATTTTATTGATGGAAAGACATAATTTTCGATGGTGCTAATTGGTATAAATGCACGAGCAGGTCTCTCTCTCAGGGTTTGTCCTATATATCTTTTGAAAGGTAGTTTGCTCTTCAGATATAAACTCTTTTGTGCAAGATCAAGTACTCCTGACATTAGATATACGAATTGTGTTACGACTGTAAAGCGGAGTATGTCAGGTGACGATGGTGCTGATCCAGTGACTTTGTCTGTAACATATGCAAAATAAGTACTTAAACCGCCTCCAATGACTGCAGTTACAGCGTTCTGGAGGCAATTGATAAATTCAAGAAACTCGACTGAGTAGATGTCCGCAATATTTCTTCTATAAAGCCTAGCAGGTATTTTTCCCATACAGTCCCTCAGCTTTTTGGACATATTGATGGCAGTATTTTCTGGCGTATCTGTTTCACTATTTTTATATCCGATATTTATATTTATTATTGTGGGAGATCCTGTCCTTCCGTCATCTACTACGACTGAGTCTGGTCTTCTAGTAGGTACATCCGACGGAGCTGTCACTTCGGTTGCTTTTGGGGTTGTACTGACCTTTGGTGTGATTGGATAGAAACTAATAGCTACGGGATGACCTACTATTCGGAGGGTTTCCAATGTCCATTTCAGAGCCAGCGTCGATACACCAAGTTTAGAACGGTGAGGAGGAGGGGTGACAATTCCTACCCCAAATTCTTTCTTGATTATCTCATTTTCTGTAAGTGGGATGATTTCGGCTCTTTGCATAAATGCCTATGTATTCTATCACTATAGGTCTTTATTTTCGACTACGGGTGGTTAGATATCATTTCCCTTGGCAATGTCCGAGATTAATAACTGAGAATTTAACTTTTTGGTCTGGAAGAAATAATTAGCCAAAGCCGGTTGTGCAGAATGGTCTTTATTTATAATATTTTCGGCAGGGCTGGAGGGAATCGAACCCCCGTTGGCGGTTTTGGAGACCGCAGTCCTACCACTGAACGACAGCCCTTTGAGACATTTGTATTATATCTTAAATGGTTTTATTTTACATGATTGATCCTTGAGGACAGATTGGTAAACTGAAATTGTGGGAACGGCTGATCCGACAGGTTTTTTAAAGAAAAGCGTAAATGTTATTTTTACTACGTCACCCGCCGGACTTGGGCATATTCGTGTCACCGATGCTCTGATCTCAGGCATGCCGAATGATATTGATGTAGAAGTTATAGGGGTGAAAGATGAAAGTGTTAAATTCTTGCACCGATTAACAAGTACCAATAAATTTTTAAGAAAAGTTACAGAATTTATCCAGAATGAGCCCCTTTTTGAAGACATATTCGCGCGTTTTTATAGAAATTTTTTGGCGGGAAGATCGAGAAAATTGTCTGAAACCATTTTTGATTTGATAAAGAGCAGGAGTCCAAAACCAAAGGTTCTACTTATAGTCTCAACCCATTTTGGTCTGGCTCACAAGATTGCAAGGATCAAGGAAGAACTTGCAGAGAAGCTGGGGCTGTGTGTTATTTTGTGTGTGGTAGTTACTGATGATTCTCCTCAGAAAGTTTGGGCTGTGGGGGGAGCTGACTTTATTTTCGTTCCCAGTACCAGGACCAAGATGGACTTGGAAAGATATCTTGCACAGCTTGGGCCTAATTCTTGCAAAGTTAATGTATGCCCATATCCAGTGTATCCATCATTTTTGTCTACCCTATCAAGGCGGGAGCTTTTAGAGAAGGAAGGGCAGGTCTTGGCAAAAGGAGCAAAGAATATGGAAATTATTATTCCAGTGTCTGGTGCAGCTGTCGGACTTGACTATTTAAGGAAGATCATATCTGGAGTCAGCAATCTGGGGGGAGTGGATGTTACCATTGTATCCAGGAGATCTGGGTACACCGAGAGCTTTCTAAGGTGGGTGGAGAATATTAGTTTTGTTAAGGTGATTTCTAGTACTTCAGATAGTGATGTTGTCAGAAAGTATGAGAGGGCGGTTGTTGGCAATTTATTTTCACTTGAGATTACCAAGCCATCTGAACAGGCATTTAAGGCGTTGATTAGCCCTAGCAAAAAGGGTGGTTTGATACTGTTGTTTTCTGAGCCTGTTGGGCGCCAGGAGTATGATAATTTAGATTTCCTAAAAAGGCATGGGCTTATGCCGGGGGAAAGTGATTGCAGGGTACTGGATAAGATATTTCAGGATGAGCCAGTAAGACTAAATAAGGACTTTTTGACAAGAGCTAGATCTTGGAGATGTATTTCACTACCCAAAGATGGTTATTCATCTGCAAGGGCAATAATTATGCTTCGCAAGAGGGGTATTTTGGAATCTATGATGAACTTTTCCGGGTTTCCCGATAGCCTTGAAGTTAGAGATGACGGTGTAGAGTTTTTTTGGAAATCAATTGGGGAATTAACGCATAAGATGTGCAGGTTACGGATTATGTGATAAAAAAATGAATGCAGTTATTCTCTCTTACAGGATTTCAGGAAATGACGGTGTGAGTCTTGAGTGTATTCATTGGAAAGAGATTTTAACCAAAATGGGATTTAATGTTGGGTTGATTGCAGGTGATCTTGATAGAGCTGGAATTGTCATTCCCGAGCTTGATTTTAGGCACCTTTCAGTGGCAAGCCTGCATGACAGAGTGGTCTACGGTAGGGAGGGATACAGCCGGATTGAAAAAGAAATTTTTTCTCTGGCAGGGAGGATTGAAGGTGAGATGAGAGCAGTTTTTAATAATAGCAGAAAACCAGATCTTCTTATACTTGCAAATATCTTATCATTACCAATGCATTTTTCACTATCTGTTGCTGTCACTAGAATTATTGAGGAACTAAAGATCCCCACAATTGCTAGGCATCATGACTTTTGGTGGGAGAGGAAAAGATACCTAAAGTCTACTATGTTTCCTTTCTTTCAGAGGTTTTTCCCCCCAGCGAGCCCGTTAATAAGGCATGTTGTCATAAATTCATTAGCTAAGGATGAATTAAAGAAACGCACTGGGATTAATTCGACAGTAATATGGGACTCATTTGATTTTGAAAGGGAAATTAGTCTTGACTCATTTGCCAAAAAGTGGAGAGAGGATTTCGAAATAGATGCAAACGACATTGTTTTTTTACAAGCAACAAGGATCGTTGCAAGAAAAAGAATTGAAGTTGCGATTGATCTTGTCAAGAAACTTAACGACAAAAGAGTTGTATTAGTCGTAGCCGGGAAAGATGGCGATGAAGCGGGAGACTATTATGAATTTGTCAGGAGATATGCCAAAAAGTCTGGTATTAGATGCCGTTTTATAGGAAGTAGAGTAGACAGTAGACGAAGGATGGTGGCCAATAATGGCGGAAGAAGAAGGATATACACATTATGGGATTGTTATCTGAATAGTGATTTTGTGGTATATCCGACAACGATAGAAGGTTTCGGAAACCAGTTTGTCGAGGCAATATATTTTAGAAAACCGATAGTAATGACTTCTTATCCTGTCTTTGAAACTGATATCAAGCCTTTGGGATTTCAGGTTTTCCTATTTCATCCGGAGGTAACTAAAAAAGATGCCAGGGGTGTGGCGGACATTATTAGCAATCCCCAGAAAGCTCAAGATGTTGCGAATTATAATTTCGAGACAGGGAAAAAGTATTTCTCATATAGTTGGGTAGAGGAAAGGATAAAGCAACTCATTTTGGAATTTTTCCCGGGGTGGAAGGTGAATAAGAAGGAACTATTTTAACTTGGTTGATTCTTTATGAAGAGTGTGTTTCTTGCAAGTTTTGCAGTATTTTCTTAGCTCTAGCTTTTTTTCCATATTGACCTTATTACGGGTGGTGGTGTAGTTTTGTGATTTACACTCCTGGCAGATTAATGCAACAATTTCGCGAGCTCCTTTTTTTGCCATACAGGTAACTATTCTACCAGATATATCTTTGGATTCAACTTCGAGTTTTACTGGAGCCCACGTCCGGGATTGAACCGGAGACCTCATTCTTACCAAGAATGCGCTCTACCAACTGAGCTACGTGGGCAAGGATTAAAAGGAATTATATCAGTATTTTTGCTTTAGTTGTACTTGACAATAGACCTTGCTTCTTAAATAATGGTTGTGTGAATGCTAAGAAAATATTTGCAGCTCTTTTGGTGATTTTTGTTGCTGGCGGAGGCTTTGTGGCAGGGCTTATTCTTCTTCGGGAGAGGCAGGATATCGGGGAAAAGGCTGCTGTTGCAGGGGGAAGGGCAACCGTAAGTTTTAACCCGGCAACTGGGAACTACAAGGTTGGTGATACAATTCAGACTGCAGTTTATTTTAATACTGATAACATACCAGTTTCAGGTGTTGCTGTTCGTGTTAGGTATCCTTTCTCGGGAACTACACCTGAAGTCACTGTGACATCAATTGAAGCAAACCCGACCCTTCTTTCATCTGGCGGCTGGACATGTCCTACTCAAGAGACTAGACAAGAAGGGGGCAATGTTATTATTGATATTGGTTGTGCCAATGATTTAGCAGGAGGATATGCTACAAACCAAAATACTCTTCTTGCCAGCATCTCACTTCGAGTTCAACGTGCTCCAGCTGTGAGCCCATTGGTTTTGACATTTGATCCGGTGGAGAGTGTGATTAGGCGAAGGTCCGACAATCAGGACATCCTAAATAATCCTACAAGTATAGGATCTTTTAACATTGAGGGTGGCGGTAGCGTAAGTGTTACGCCAACTCCATCTACACGCGTGACTTCATCTGTAACACCTACACAGACACCTAGGCTTACATCAGGTGCAACTAAGACTCCGACTCCCTCGGCGATGCCCGATGCTGGGGTAGGCTACCCGTTTGTCTTTGGATCTGTTTTGGGATTGGCAGTTATCTTTGCGGCGATACTCCTTGCTATTTAGCCTAAAAAGTTTACTTTTTAGAGCTGGAGAAAGATAATGTGAGAGTAATAATTTATGTCTTTCTAGGCTTAGTTCTTATTGGTTTAATTTACTTTTCAAAAAGTTTTTTTTACCCCAATAAATCACCTGTAGGGGAATTCTATGGTAATGGGACACCCACTTATGGAGTTAATCGACAATTTTCTACAATTGTCCTAGGGGGGGACGTCATGTTGGGAAGAAGTGTGATGCAAGCTTCCATAAATGCCAATGATTTTAGGTATCCTTTTTTGAGGATACAACCATATCTAAGCGAGGCAGACATTGTGTTTGTCAACCTTGAGAATCCAATAATTACGGCATGTCCACGCCACAACAGTGGTTTTGTTTTTTGTAGCCCCAGAGAGTCTCTTGAAAGCTTAGTCTATGCTGGGGTAGATATTGTAAATTTGGCAAATAATCATATTAGTAATTATGGTATTGAGGGAATTAAAAGCACTGTAGATGCTCTCAGTGGGGCAGGGATTATTCCTGTAGGCCTTGGAGAGCTTGGGGTTAAAGATGTCCAAGGAGTAAGATTTGGTTTTTTAGGGTTTGATAAATCCCAGGAGACAAGGCCAAATTTGAGTGAGGAAGAAAGGAAGCTAATTGTTAGTTCATCAAACCTGGTTGATTTTTTGATTGTGGGTGTGCATTGGGGCTTGGAGTATCAGGACAAGCCGCTGGATGGGGTTGTGGCGTTGGGAAGAGAGATTATTTCACTTGGTGCGGACGTTGTGTCAGGTCATCATCCGCACTGGGTACAGGGTGTTGATTGTTGGGATGGGTTGCGTTGGAGTTATATTCCATCCCAGCAGATCCAAACTTCTGGTTTTTTGTCCCCAAAATGTAAGGGAGTTATATTTTATTCACTTGGTAATCTTGTCTTTGATCAAATGTGGAGTGAGGAAACTAGAAAAGGGATAATTGCAAAGTTAAAGTTTGGCAGGGAAGGAATTGACGACATAGTGCTTTACAATACCTACATAAGAGACATTGGTCAGCCTGATATTTTCTGAGGTCTGAGGGCAGATTTGTTTCCATCAGGACGCATATCTGGATATTTTTTAACCAAAATTATGCCCTCATTAATATATTCGTCAAAGTTTTTTCTTGATATGAAAGTTTTTTTAGTTTGTTTTGGAGATTTACAATATGGGGGTAATTGTGATCTGTGTAATATTCGGTGTTCCACGGCCAAAATTTTTTTACATCTGGTGTCAGGGAAGTTAAGGCAAAAGCAGCAATTTCTGCCAATGCCCAAATTTGACCATTAGTAAGCCCTGAATTTTTGTAATGTCTTTTATGGATTTCAAAATAGTGAGAAAGTATCAATTCATGGGCTGTTATTCTTCTGGCAAAATAGGGGTTTTCTTGCCATCCACGGACTATTTTTGGTGCGTTACCCCAATTTGAGATTCCACGATGAATCACAGAAACTATACATTCGTATGTATCATAAAACCATTTGTATCCGGTGGTCTTTTCTATGTAGTCAGAGAAGTCGTCATTAATTTCGCCCCAAGATTTTTGATAAAGCTCTTTGGTTAATTTGAGGAATCTCAAAGAACTTTTATATTGTTCATCTATATATTGCAAAGCTCTTTTATCCTTTACAAAATAGCTGTCGTAATCTTTATCAATAATAAATTTAAGCTTCATTGTTTAATGGAAATTTTTCGCAGTTTTCTTTATTCGCCGCGCCTCCGCTATTTTTTGCGCGCGGGATTCTACGATTGCTTCGCAATTATTATTAGACTTGTTGTGATTTAGATTTTCTTCTAGCTTTCAATACTATCGCGCATATCCGCATCTGCAGGAACCATAACAGTGGCCTGAGCTTTACCTATATCACAATAAAGACTAAATGGTCTGTATATTTCTATAATTACTCTTCTTCTTCAATATTGAAATCTCTCTCAACATTTGGTTGCCATCCTGAGGGTGGACCAACAAAAGGACCTTCGCCGCACTTAAGCTCGGCTTCTTCAAAATGCTTCGGCCTTCCTCCGAGAGGAATTAATTTCCCTAGATAAACCTTCATCATAAAATCCCTTAATTTTTTCTAGGTTAATCTTTGTCTTAACACCCAACCTTTCAGTCATAATTTAGTTTGAAGTATACCAAAAATTGCTAAATTATGCTAACATAAAATTGTGCTCGAGAACCAAGGGGATTTTTAATGCCCCATTGGACGAGTCCTCACGGATTCGAGTGTGCCGGCAGGGGCATTTAAGCTTTGTTCTTTGAAAATTTTTTTGCACTTTTCCTTTGAAGCCATTTATCATCATAAATGATTTTTCGAGCCTAGCCAACCGATCTCTTTCTGTGCTGAGGGAGGGATTCGAACCCCCGTAGCCCGTTCGGGCGCCAGTTTTACAGACTGGTGCGTTTGACCGCTCCGCCACCTCAGCTAGTACTCCCTGAGCCGTCTTAGGGATTCGAACCCTAGGCCTGCTGTTTACAAAACAGCTGCTCTGCCACTGAGCTAAGACGGCTTTGTTTGACCTTTGTGAATTATATCAAAATCTGCGATGTCTATGAAAGGTGAAAGTAAAGAAAGAAAGTCCCGTCTTGGGGTGTTTATCGGATGAGTTTTTCCCGGACGAATCCAGGTGGGTGAGCTCATCCAAAGCCCACGGGCATTGGATATATGCTCGTAGCTTGCGCTACCCAAGCCGCTGCTTGGTCCCTTTAGGGTTTTTGGTGAGAAAAGCTATTCCGAACCACCCTCTAACGGGACTACATACATTATAGCATCTATGTCTATATTGGAAAGATACTATTAGTATATATAAGTGGATAGAAGAGGATCAATTTTTTTGTGAAAAGCCAAATCTAACAAAACAAGTTATGGAATTAAGAATTTAGCTAGAGAACCAATAACTAGGCTCATGAAAGATGACAATGGGGAAATTCCTCCGAAGGTCGGAAACATAAGGAAAAGTAAGATCAACATTCCGTATTTCCTTAAGAAGATATCCGCTTCATAAGCTTCCTTTTGAGGCAGAATTCCAATGAATATCTTGCCGCCGTCTAAGGGATGTATCGGGATGAGATTAAATATTGCAAGGCTAAGGTTTAGGATGATGGTTGGGACTAAAATTTCATAGGCCCAGTTGGAGCTAATTGGGGTGAGAATGTGGAGAATGAAAGATGCTAAGATAGATAAGAATATATTCGAAATAGGCCCCGCGATAGATATTAATGCTGAGTCTCTTTTTGGGTTCTCGAGATTTAAGGGGTTAAACTGTACTGGCTTTGCCCACCCAAAGGGTATTGTAGGGATACCAAGCGCTCTCATAAAAGTTAGTATCAACAACATTGTTGTGCCAATAGGGTCGTAGTGGACTATAGGATTCAGAGATAAGCGCCCCATCATCTTTGGAGTTGGGTCGCCGAGCTTGTTTGCCATCCATGCATGTGCGGCTTCATGAATAGTTATCGCGCAAGCAAATGCTATTATCCATCCAATTATTTCCATAGTTTTTTATGAGTTAATTGTCTAAGAGTATATGTAGTTTACCAAATTAGAAAATGTTAGTATAATACAGTTCTATTAATATGAGCTTGGTTTGTGAGATTTGCAAGAAAGGAAAAGTTGTAGGCAGAAGCCATACCCACAAAAGAGGAGTGGCGGGGAAGCGTTGGCGAAAAAGAACCCAAGTTACTCCTAAGGTATTTTATCCTAATTTACAGCTTAAAACTTTGGAGATAGATGGAGTTAAAAGGCAAATGAAAATTTGTACTAAATGCCTCAAAAGAATTAAAAAATTCAAAAGTATTGGGGAATTTAAGAATATTAGCGTTGTTTAATCCATCATCTTTTTTAGTGTGGCGGTTCTCATCAATCTTCTTAAAAGAAGTGATTTGTGAGGATTGGCAGCTAGACAAACTTGATACCCGGGTGGCCTTCTTGAAGCTGTTTCCATGTAATTTGTTTTCCGCCCTCTAGTTGGACTGTTATTGGAATTAGCTGTGGGACATTATCTGAATCTTTTCGAGTCTGAGCTGAGAAAATTCTTAACCTTACTTGTCTGGATGATTCTCTTATATATGTCCATGCGATAGGCCATGGGTTCATTGCCCTTATGAAGCGCTCAAGATTGTAGGCATCGGGCTGGAGGGAAAATGGGCTATTATCATCTTTTATAAAACCAATCTCCCAATGGTCTTTGCAGATTTTTGCCTTTAGTGCTAGAGAGAAAATCCTTGGAGGGATGAAGCCATCCTCCTTTCTTAACTGTCTGGTGAAGGATACCAACTGGTGTTCCTGTGGTTTTGGGGTTATCTTTCCCTTGATATAAGCTAAGATAAGATTTGGAAGGATTTCTGCGGACTTAAGAAATAATCTCTCTCTTAGCGTCTTGGTATTATCGTGTTCCAACACAGTGTCTTTTGACTGGGAGATGATTGGACCGTGGTCAAGATATTCATCTAGCTTCATGAAAGTAACCCCACAGTGAGAGTTTGTAATTATGATTGCTTGTACTGGAGAAGATCCACGGAATTTTGGAAGCAAACTCGGATGGATATTAATTATTCCGTGTTTGAAGTGGTCTATGACTTCTTTGGGGATTATTTTGCCGTAGGAGGCAAGTATGCCGATATCTGCCTGAACGTTGTTTTTGATCAAATCTATTGGATCAAAAAGGATAGTTATATTTCTTCTGTGGGCCCAGTTGTCAACTGCTGAGTAGGACAACACCTTTTTTCTGCCTACGGGTTTTGGTTCTTGTGTGACAACTGCACTTATGCACGTTTCTGAACCAGATCTAAAGCTTTTGTGCAATGATTCCAAGACAGGTATTACGTAGTCAGGG
>JAGUZK010000051.1 GCA_020060845.1 Candidatus Woesebacteria bacterium | reverse complement strand
TTTTTTTATTGCCAAGATATGCTCTCTTGTCCCATAGCCCTTATTTTTTTCCCAATGATAATATTTATAAGCCAAGACTTTTGATAATCTCTCCATCAATGTATCCCTATAAACTTTGGCAATGATAGAAGCAGCTGCTACTGAAAAAGACTTTTCGTCAGCGTCAACTACTGCCAGTTGATTTGCTGAGATTTTTAGATCTCTCGCGCTAACATCTCCATCTGCTTTTCTGGCACTTTTTCTTGGAGTACGAAATCCCCGTGTTCTAGGGATATAAAATGCATCAATGATCAAAAAATTTATCCTAGAGGCAAGTCTATTTTGTGCATTAGCTACAGCCCGACGAAAACCCGAAAGTGTAGCTCTTGTTATCCCTTTCTTATTAATTTCCGCAACCCCAGAGACCCCGACTCCCCAGGCAAGACAGTTTGATTTAATCCACCTAGCAGCTATTTTTCTTTGCAATTTGGTCAGCTTTTTTGAGTCGTCTATCCTAATTTTTTTCAGCCCATTCTGGCTCTCCACTAACCATATGCCATTCTTATTTACAAATTTATCAACAATTTCCTTATCAAAACATACACATCCGCAGACAACTGGTCCTGCTAAGCTTCCTCGTCCAACCTCATCACAGCCTGCAATTACCCTGTATCCCTTTCTCCAAATTTTTTTTTCAATAGAAAAATCAACTCCCATTATTATCATTAAAATATATCACGAAAGAAAAACCTCTCTAGTATTTTTTGGAAGCAGCCCTTCTTGAACTTGTTGGATAATATTTAGCTAACTCGCTAGCTAGCCTAGCTTTTCCCATTTCATACCTTTCCCTCCCCTCAGGGCTTAATTGCCTTCCTGCTTCAACGTGGCCACCTAAACCAGCCATCAATATCTCTGCCACCTTGCTGGCGGAATACCCTCTTCCCTGAAGCACCGCACATGCCCAACGCAATGCATCATTATAGTTAGACTCCCTTCCCCCGGGCAAATTGTGTATCTCCTTTTCCCGAGCTACTTGATATCCGGCTTGATCCACCCCTTGAAGCTCAGTAGAGACAAGAGGAATAACCAGCCTGCTAACAGCAAGAGCTAAGGGTACATATCTATGCTCCTTTTCCCTAGGGGTATTTTCAACAGAGACAACTTCCACATTGCCATTGGGATAAACAAACCTAATCTGACCCTTGCCAATCAACTCCACTCTTATTCCTGACAATATAGCCTCGTTTCCTCTACCGCCTTCTTTACGGTCCTTCATTCGTACTTTAATTATAATTATACATTTGCCTTCGATGGGCGGTTGCCATGATGTCTAAATCTTGCTAAAATCCCAGTGTGGGTAAAATAATAGAATATCTCAGAAGCGTACGTGAGGAGCTATCCCGAGTTATCTGGCCAAAGAAAGAGGAAGTAATCAAGCTCACTTTGATTGTTTTTATAATCTCGGGTATAATAGCCTTTTACACCGGCATCCTTGATTTTGCATTCACCAAGTCATTGGAGTTTGCACTAGGCCTGCGGTAGAAATGAATATGGATAACACCGATAGTATTGCAGTCGATGAACGTGGGACTGGGAAAAAGAAAATCCCGGGGCACATAATCATCAACAATTCGCCAGCAGAGGGGGCTAAATGGTATGTGGTCCACACAACAAGCGGGCATGAGGTTCGTGTTGCAGAAACACTAAGGCAAAGAATTGAAACCATGGGGCTAAGCCAAAATGTCTTCGAGCTTCTCGTCCCTACTCAAGATCGTGTGGTAATAAGAGGCGGAAGAAAATCAACAATAAAGGAAAAGATATTTCCAGGATATCTTCTCGTAAAGATGAGGATGGATGATGAGACATGGCTTGCTGTACGCACTACACCTGGTATAACTGGATTTGTTGGAGCTGGAAAAACACCCACCCCTCTCTCTGAAACGGAAGTAACAAATATCCAGAAATTTATTTCTTCCCCTGCAAAGCGTTTCAAGACAAGATTTACAACTGGGGAGGCTGTAAAGATAACAGACGGACCTTTTTCAGATTTTCTTGGGACAATACATGAGATTGACGAGGAGAAAGGAAAAGTCAAAGTACTGGTATCAATCTTTGGCCGGGAAACCCCAGTGGAACTTGACCTTCTGCAAATCACCAAAGTCTAAAAATATGACCAACGAATACGACCGCCTACAAGCTGAACTTAATAGGCTCGCCAGAAGAAAAGATGCCAGAAATACACTTTCCAAGGCGTTTCCCTGGATAAGATGGCATTTGGAAGAACAAGAATCGGATAAACTAAGAAAAAATCCTCAAAGACTTCTCCTAACCCTTACTAACTTGGAAGCTGCTTTGAAATCTCTTGACCAATCAGAAAAACCAGGCCAAAGCTGATATTTTTATATTGGCACTTGTCCAATCGGACCTGCTCTGGTAAAATTCATATTACCTCATAAAAATTGAGGTAGACAACGAAGCGGTTGTCGAAAATTCTCCAACTGCTTTTTCTTGTCTTTGAATATTTAATTTTTTCCTGAAGTTATGGCAAAAAAGGTTAAAGCAATAGTAAAAATAAACCTAAAAGCAGGAGAGGCAACGCCAGCCCCCCCGGTTGGCACTGCTCTCGGAAGTCATGGTGTAGCAATCATGGACTTTGTGAAAGAATATAACGACCGCACCAAAGATATGAGAGGTCAAGTTGTACCTGCAGTCATAACTATCTACGAGGATAGGTCTTTTGAATTTGTCCTCAAAAAAGCGCCAGTTTCCGATATGATCAAAAAAGTACTGGGGATTGAAAAAGGCTCAGGAACAACACCAAGAGATATTGTAGGAACTCTTACCAAAGCCCAAGTGGAAGAAATTGCAAAAGAAAAGATGGACGATCTAAACTGCGATTCTCTTGAATCTGCAATGAAAATAGTTGAAGGAACGGCCAGATCAATGGGAGTGAAAGTTGAAAAATAAGCTCAAACTTTATGGGAAAAACAAAAACAGCGTTCGTAAGTGGGGTACCAGAAGAGATAAAGTCAGGGGAAGAAAAGTATGCCGAAAGGCTGAAAAAAAAAGCACAATTCCAGGAAAAAGAAGAAGTCCCGGACGAAAAAAAAGCCACAAAGCCAAAACCTGAAAAAGTCCATTTATCCGGTCTTAAAGGAGGCCAAAGAATTAAAATTGTTGAGGCAGAGACTCCGGTCTCAGTTGAGGAAACACCGGCAGAAAAGCCCAAAGCAGGTAGGATAAAAGTAAGAAGTGCTCGCTACATCAAGGCAAAATCCAAAATTGACAGTAACAAAATCTACCCGCTTTCTGAAGCAATAAAACTAGTAAGAGAAACGAACCTGGCCCGATTTGATGCAACAGTTGAATTACATCTTGTTGTCAAAAAAGACAAACTAAGTGCAAATGTGAATCTCCCTCACCCATTTGGCAAAACAAAAAAAGTTGAAGTTGCAAATGAAGATACTATTAAAAAATTACAAAACGGAAAAATTGACTTTGATGTTCTTTTAGCAACCCCTGAGATGATGCCAAAACTAGTTCCCTTTGCAAAACTTCTTGGCCCAAAAGGGCTTATGCCAAATCCAAAGAATGGAACTCTTATAAAAACTACAAAAGACGCCGAAAAGTTTTCAAGTACATCAGTCACTGTTAAGACCGAAAAAGATCATCCCGTCATTCACACAGCAATCGGCAAACTAAGCCAAAAAGATGAAGAAATTATCGCCAATGCAAAGGCTGTGCTTGATGCGCTAGGCGGAGCAAAAGTAACCCTAAAATCCTTTATCAAATCCACAATGAGCCCGAGCGTTAAGATAAGTTAGAATTCCAGCCAGCTAGTTTTAATACCTTCCCTTCTTCATCCATCTTCTCCGCGTTTCGATAACAGGTTTCTCGCCAATCACAAGCGGAAACGGAACATCCCATGATTCCAAGTCAGATGGGTGTCTACCAAGGACTATATTGCCTTCTACTTTCATCTCTCTCCCCAGTCCGAAGAATTGCGGTTCTTGCTCATTTGGCACTCTCCCCAAACCATAAAAGGGGTAATCACTTTCGTCTACCTTTTCTGTCATTATAATCTCCCTCTCCAGCTGTCCCAAGTATAACGGGATACTTGGGTTCGAGGGATGGAACATCTCCCTTGCCAAGGACTACATTGCCAGCCTTCCCACACTCACGACCCAACCCCCAAAGTTTTGAATATTCTCCATTCTCACGACCCAGTCCAAAAAAATCATTTTTATTATCGCCATCTCTGTCATTTCTCATAAGCAATGGCATTATACTATATGAAACTCCCAAATTCAAATATGGATAAGTGTTTTGTAATTCTATGGTGTACAGAAATACATTGCCAACTCCTATCTTAGTCAACGCAAATCTACCATCTAAAAGCAATTGCAGCCCCAATATCATTCAAAATTTTTGCTTAACTAGAATCTCGGCCCGCACACAAGCCAGCTCCCAAATCTAATACAGCGCCTGCCTGCCGGAGTCGGTGTGGGTAGGACCCCACTACCGGTATCAGGATAACACCTCCCACCCTTACAAGGAGCTGTATATGTCCCTGATGGTGTAGGCTGAACATCCCCAAGGTAAAATCCTTCCGTCTCACTTACCGCCTTTTCAATAGTAAAAGCCCGAGAAACAGTCAGCAGTCCCAATGCCACAACTAATGCCAGAAGAAGAACAACCAGCCTTGCAAGTTCGGTTTTGCTTTTCTTAAGAAGACCCTTGTACATTACATCCTCACCTCCTTTTTTCAGGGTAACACAACACTATCTCGAAGACAACTCCTAACGGAAAACTTTATTTCCCCTTCTTTTTATCTTCTCCTCCACCAAGTTTACCCCGCATCGTTCCTCCCTCCACCCCTTGTCTCAAAAGGGGGATAAAATTTACTTTTCTTCCCTCCCGAGCGTCATTTGCATCTCCCATCCTGAGATAGCTGAATAATCCAGCTTCGAGTGTATTAAGAATATTGCTTCCTCCTTGAGGTTCATCCGTCTCTTTATAATCACTCATAATCTCATCACCTCCTCCTAAAATTTTTTGATTATACTAAATTCACTAAAGGTACTAATAAAAAAAGCTTATTGACTTAACATCAAGCATAAAATAAAATACCTTCAAGTCCAAAGAAAGTGTGCAACTTTTTGGGTTTTCCCAAAAAGGACAAGTCGCACTGAGGAAAACTATTTAGCTAAATAGCGCCTCAGTGGCGCTTTTTGTTTTTGGGCTCTAAAGAGAGTCTATCAAAAAGCAAACTAAATTGTCAAACTAATATGAAAAAGGCTGAAAAAATATTCGCAGTCGAAAACCTTGCAGAAGAAATCAAAATTGCGGTAAGTCTAGTGCTTGTCGACTACACAGGCCTTTCAGTTAAGGGTCAACAGGAGTTAAAAAAAAGGCTCGACAATGTCGGTGCCAAGATGACCGTTGTCAAGAATACCCTTTTTAGGATTGCTGCACAAAAAGCCAAGATTGATCCCCAGATCACATCTGATACTGTCTTAACCGGTCCTATTGCCTTAATTATTACTGAAGGCGATCCTATTGCGCCACTGCAGGTTGTTTACAAATTTGCAAAAGAATTTGAGATTCCTAGCCTTAAAGTTGGCTTAGTTGAAGGGTCGTTTCAAGATAGATTCCAGCTTGAAAAACTAGCACAGCTTCCCTCAAAGGATGTCATCCTCTCACAGGTACTAGGACAGCTAGGCAGCCCACTTTACTCAATTATTGGCGTTCTTAATACAAATATGCAAAAACTCATTTCTATTTTAAGCCAAAAAGCTAAAGTGTTAAGCGCATAGAAAAGAGGAGGTGATTATTTATGGCAGATGACAAAAGTGCAACCGATGAAGCCAAGAAAGAAGAGAAAAAGGTCTCAAAGGAGGTTGAAGGACTGGTTGAGGAAATTTCAAAACTTTCTGTCCTTCAATTATCTGAATTGGTCGAAGCCTTGCAGGAAAAGCTTGGAGTAACAGCCATAGCACCAGTTGCAGCCGCTCCAGCTCCAGCAGCTAGTGCCGCAGCCACATCCGATCAGCCAGCAAGCGGTGGTTCAGATGCTGGCGGTGCTCAAAACCTAGTCATGACTTCGGCAGGGGAAAACAAAATTGCAGTAATTAAGGCCCTTAGAGAAATAAACCAAAACTGGGGACTTAAAGAAGCAAAAGATATGACAGAGGCAGTCCCAGTCGAGATATTAAAGGGGGCAAAACCTGAGGAAGTGAAAGAGGCAGCTGAAAAACTGAAAGCTGCAGGTGCAACTGTTGAGCTTAAATAGTTTAGCTCCTTTCGATGTCAAAAGTTTTTGGTACCCATCAAGACCTGCAATAAGCAGGTCTTGATGTTTTAATAGATCTTAATACGTCCTTTGCTAGATCTAACCCAACTAACCTCCTACTGCTACCTTTTACTTGATACTGTATTTATTATTCTCACTCCCTTTCTTAGCATCCTATTTGCTCATCTTCATAATCATCGCCCCAACTATCTCCATAATTATCGCCTTTATCATTACCCAATCGTGCCACAATCATTACCCGATCATCACCTCAATCATTGCCCTAATTAATTCACCATCTTAACCATCACAACCACCGCCATAATCATTACTCCGACCTTCGCCCTAATCATCACCATAATTATCACCTTAATCATTGCCATACATATAACTAACTTCTTAAATTCTTTAATTTCTCAAATTCTTTAGCAAGTTTCTCAATAACCTACTAAAACACCCTCCCCTCATATCGATTGATCGATTAATCGATCAATCGATAGGTAACTAGTAGAAAACTAAACGCCAAAATGATAAGATTATCGTAATTAATAAATTAATAATGACAAAACGAGTGACATACAAGCTAATCCGCATTTCCCTCATCAACTATTGGCACTTGGTTTTCAGTACAACTTAACAACTAAGCATAAATATGGCAAGAATCTCAAAGAAAACGCTGGACAAGGAAATAGAAAGTCAAATCTACAACCAATTCTGGAAAACGCTAACTAATCTTGTTGATTATCAACATGCAAAAGACTTCTTTTCGGATATCTTAACTAAGACCGAGCAACTGATGCTTGCTAAAAGACTTGCTACCGCTCTCCTTTTGCTCAGAGGAAAAACTGCAACACAAATAAGGAAAACACTAAACATATCATTTACAACAATTGCCTCAGTATCGGCCTGGGTAAAAAATGCTAGACCAAAAACAAAGGAAGTCCTTCTTAGCCTATCAAATCAGAAAGACTGGGAGGCTGTCATAGATAGAATAGACAAGCTACTAGATAGCCTGCCACCCTTATATGGCACAAACTGGTCAAGAGTAGCAAAAGATCGGTATAAGAGGGGCACCAAAAGGTCAGCAAGAAACGCTCTCAGGTAAGAAAACCAAGTTTAATTAATAAAAATTATACCCCAACTTATTTGAGACACCTCACACGACACGACCCGCGTTGGCAAATATCGTAAAGATCGAATAACCTAAATCACAAACTTTGTCTTTCATTGCTTTCTTTCATCTTCAGCAAATAATCTGTTAATTACCTACAACTCAATCTCTTTTTTTCTCTCTTCTTTATCATATCTATCTTACTATTCATCTTATTTATTTTATCCATTAAAATTGTCACTTTTTCCAACTCAGTTACTCCCTTTTTAACTTCAAACCTTTTCCAATTGATTGATTAATCGATCAATTGGAAATAGTTATATTTTGGCTTTATATTATTTTATATTATCTTCTTATCAGGTCAGCAAATTATCATAGCTAGCACAGGATTAACATCCTCATTTCAAAAACAGATTGAATTCACAACAAAAAGCCATCGATTCCTCTATTTATTAATACTGTATTGTTTCTCAGTAACACTATTTCATTTCTCAATGAAGATTGGTATTCCCCATCGACGTCTTCCAACAAATAATTTCAAAATCAGACCTTCTTTGTAATAACTTCTCTACAACACCAATTCCACAATCCTTAGGTAAGATTTAAATTGCAATTGCACACAAGATAAGTATCACAACCTCCCTTTTGGGTGACATTATAATCCTATATAGCTCTATGGACGCGGGGAAATTTCTTCCTGTGCAGATACCGGCTGGGTCTTTTGGGATCTCTCGATGTTCTTAACCAAGACCACGATCAAGATCACAATTCCAACTGCAAAGAAAAAAAATACCCCGATGAGAAAATATTTTTCGGGTCTCATCCTTTGTTTAGGAGGTTCAGTAACTAAACCATGCTCAAGTTGGTTGTATAGGTAATTTATATAACGCGGGTGGTCCTCGAAAGAATCCGTATCTTTGATCTTGGAACTAGGGTCCATATATTTTAACTTACCACCCATAAGTTAAAAAGTAAAATTCTACATATATTTAAAAATTTACTCTTATATTTGATAGAAAAATATTTATGGTTTTCTGCCAATAATCCAGGTAAAAAAATATAAAAACGACCAACTTTTTTATTCGGCAAGATGGCCTTATATTAAAAAAAAATCCAACCAAACTTTTACCGAAAGCTCAAAAACAGTGAAGTATTACTTGATTTTATTCCCACCACTATCTAAGTATATTTTCTCAAAATACTTAATTATTTCCATTGCAGCGTTAACACCTGTGTATTTCTCCAACCCCTCAAACTGTGGGCTTGGGTTAACTTCAAGAACATAACACTTGCCGCTAAGCTTATCTATTATTATATCTACTCCAGCAACCTCAGTCCTGGTAATAAAGCTCGCTTTTTCGGCCAATTTTCTAACTTCGGAATTTTTCTCCAGATCAAATTTTTCTCCTCTTCCCCCTACACTTATATTACTCCTAAAATCCTCTTCAGGCGGGATCCGCTTCATGGCCCCAATTGCTCTATATCCCACTGTAAAAACCCTTATGTCTCCATCATTTGGAATAAACTCCCTAACCACGACTGCTAGGGAATCTTCGAGAATTTCATTTGTCCTCACTACCAGCTCTTCTTTGTTCTCCACCTTATAGACACTCTTTCCTTTTCTTCCCAACACCGGCTTTAATACCAGGGGATATTCGAACATATTCTCGACAAGATCAAACATTTTTGATGAATAAATTACCGCAGATTTCGGAAATGCTACTTTCTCCTCATATTGCCTGAAATAATCTGATAACGGTGTCAAAAAAAACTGGTACTTTGGATCAACTATTTTCTGGTTGATCACAACTGTTTTATATTTTTCGTGAAGATATGACACAGCGCAATACCATTCCCACCTTCTTTTACTGACCATAAGATATACAAGGTCAAAGCTTTTCAAATCCTTGCCAGGTACAATAGGAGTAAAATTTCTTCCATCAACATATACAACCAGGTCACTGGCATAGCAACCTTCAACACTGTGGCCCCTAGTTTTGCCCTCACTAGCAAGCCGCTTAAGCTGTATATTGTTAACCAACCCGGGAATCAATATCTTCATTCTCAAATTATACTGCGTTTGCTATCGCATATTCCACATACTTTCTGGTGATATTTTCTCCTGTCGCCTCCTCCATTCCAATCATCCCTGGCGTATGGTTGACTTCAAGAATATAACGACGGCCCTCCGGATCAATCAGCATATCCACCCCGGCAACACTTATATTAACTGCGCGGATAGCATCAAGCGCCATCTTTTTACCTTCCTCGTCCAAGTCAAACAGCTCCACACTACCTCCCAGTGAAAAATTTGCCCTAAATTCGCCTTCTTTTGGAATCCTGCGCATACAAAAGATATCTTCCCCGATCACCAAGATCCTCAAATCATAGACATAAGGAATAAACTTTTGGATAATATAATTTCTGGGATCACCTTCATTTAACGCTATATTTTCTATAAACCTCTTAAAATCTTCTTCCCTATCAAATTTATGTACTCCAGCTCCCTTGCCTGTGCGAGTCAGTTTACAAACAATTGGGTAACCAACCTTTGCAGCAGAAGGCAAATACTTCTCAAATGAATGCAGATGAAAAGTGTCCGGCACAGGGATCCCCGCTTGAACCAGCTTGATAATATCCGAGATCTTGTTAATAGAGTATTTATGCAAAAGAAATTGATTATCAAAAATTTTTACCCCCTTTCTTCGCAAGCTCTCAAGATATGCAGTTATACTTTTAATCGAGCGGAAAACACCTCTGACGATAACCAAATCGGGGCTCAAATTCTCAAACTGGCGGACAAAGATTCTATTTTCCAAAATCTCATACTCAAATTCTTTAAGGTTCACAAGACTAAATTCATGGCTTAGGGATCTTATTTCTTCCTCAATTCTCTTGTTCTCCTCAAGCTCTATATCGGTTGTGACTAAAGCTATCTTCATATTAACTTTTTATCACTTCCTCCACCCTGCTTGGCTGAATTACAGGATCAACTAGAAAACCCTTAAGATTTTTGCGACCAATTATTATGGGAAACTTCAAAGCCATTCTCTTTGCAACTGAAGCGGGTGAGGTTATTTTTTTGCCCGCAAGCCAAAAGGTTAAACTGACAACAGGCCTTTCCTCAATGCCAAGTGCACTTTTGAATTTTTTGGTCCACAAGATATTATTAATGTCCATCAAACCAAGTTCCTTGGCTAAATGCTCACTGATTGATGTTCTCCATGCACCAGTATCAATTTTCGCTACGACCTTCTTCTTCTTTTTATCAGATGCCCTTACCAATACCTCTTGAATTGCGGAAATTATTTTTACTCCCTCTTCAGCTTTTACCCTGTCTGCAAACGAAGACATAAAAAGTGCCTTTGCAATTTTTACGCCGTGTTCTGCGTCCCTTACTCTTAGATCCTCCACTCTTTCAAGACGTTTTTTCAAACCGGCAGCATTCGCAAGCTGGATTGAAAGACCTGGCTGCGAATTTATTTCCAAGACCATTGGCCCTTTTTCGGGATGTAAAACTATATCCACCCCAAAATATCCCAGACCTGTAGCTTCTTGACAAGCAACCGCAGTCTCTAGAACTTTTGTCCAATTGGGTATTTTTATTCCATTAAGTTTACGTTTTGTTCCTGGTTTTCGGTGAATGTATTGACCATGCCAGTAGGCTTTAGTTGTAATCCCAGTTGCAATATCTATTCCAACTGCAATTGCTCCCTGATGTAGATTTGCTCTTCCGGCTGATTCTTTGGTCGGAAGCCTAAGCATAGCCATCACAGGAACCTTATTAAACACAATTACCCTTATGTCAGGCGTTCCCCTGTAGGAGTACTTTCTAAGCGCCTTGTGCCTTCCAACGTACTCTTGTATCAAAGCAACGTCAGGAAAATTCCCGACGGAATATGCTCCCTCCAAGATATCAGATATGTGCATTTTGAGATCATCAACGGTAATATTTGTTTTTGCCGTAGTTATCCAGCATTGTTTTTCTTTTGAGTATCTCTTTACAACAATTATTCCTTCCCCTCCCAACCCCCGGCTTGGCTTGACTGCAAACGATGATGGAAGTCTCTCCCAATTAAAAGCGTTTAGGTCTCGTGGATCTTTGAATTTGGCATAAATCTGTGGCGTTGGAATTTTGGCCTTTGACAACACACGATAAGTCAGTGCCTTACTGTTGGCAATATCTTTACCTCGTTTTGAGTTGTAACGGTAGGTATATAGCTTGGTCCTACTGTTTAATCCAAGGATACTTGAAAGCTTCATGGAAAAGGGTCAAAACTTTATTAACTTCCTAAATCTGTAAATCTCCATTAGTCTCAGCCCTGAATATCTACCAATCATCACATCCGCAAAAAATATTCCAGCTAACCAAAGTTCCGGGTTTAAGAGAACAAATCTCTGCACTATCCACATAGTCAAAAGTAAGTATGAGACCAAAGATAAGATTATTGTTTCAAAAGCCAGGTTAAAAGCAGTCCTAAATGATTTGCCAAGTTGCACACGGATAAAATCCTCAACAAAAAGAATTAGGAAAAGGACTGGAAAAATGGAGATATTCGACAGCAGATCTGAATTAAAGACTGGTGCTAGAAATAAAATCGACATAACAGAAACTGCCATAAAAAACAGTAAGATCGCCATACGGGGCAGATATTGAAGCTTAATCTTTAATTTCCTAAGAATTATACGCACTGCTGTCGAGACCAGGGTGATGACAACAAACACCCCAACGCCAATAAAGGGTCCAACTGCTAAAAAAACAATAGACAAAGATGCAGGCAAAAAAATTCCAAACCCCCTCAACCCAATCAAGTGTCTTGCCGCCGCAATCAGAGTTGCCACTCCAGGAAGGAGCAATAGCAAAACTATTGTATTAGGGGGTACGCCCGCTTCTACTGATTTCTTTATTGCATGGCGAAGGAAATTCGAAGGACCTAACTTTCCAATGACCTGTCGGTTTAATTCGTTCTTTAGAGGTTCAACTACTTCCTTTGTTTCTTTAGTTATCGCCTCTTTCGGAAATCCGATTGTCGAGGTGGGAGTAGATACTGTAGTCTCAATAGGAGCCACAACATCTGTCAATGCCCGGCAACCCTCAACACCTATAGAAAATTCAAACAGTACAAAAAATAAAAATAGAATAAGCTTTCTCATAACCAGCCTCATATTATACTTTTTTGCATCCCAAAAAGCCATTGTAAGAAGAAAAAAGTACAAACTACGGGGATACTTCTCTCCAGAGGATTGACTTCTCTCCAAAAAACGAAGGAAAACCAAGTATTAGATCGGGTGCATACTTAAAAATTTCAGAAGGGTATATGGAGTTTGAGCTTCCCAGATTTCTTTGAAAGTTCACTCCATTAACACTTCCATTCCTTCCCCAACCCACTACAACCCCTCGGATAATCAATTGCCGTGGGGCATAATCTCCAACATTTGTTACAAATTCACCGTCAGTCACAAAAATCCCCTCTAGGTCTTCACTACCGGTACTCGGTGTTTCTACTAAACCCGGATCTCCAACCAGGTTTGAAACATTTATATTTCCCCGTGAGATAATCATAAAGAAGTCTAACCCATCATCCAAAAGTATTTTTCCATTGATATTTACCTCTCCGTTTACGAAAATTATGATCTTCTTGGAAGTGTTATTTTCAAAATTTAGTGTCCCTAAGCTAAGTGGCCCATTTCTCATATAGACCTGGTACCCATCTTTAATCGAACCAATATTGTTGTCAAAATATGATGAGGAAGTAATTGTTTCTGAATTGATTGTAGCTGTTGGGGAGAATTTTTGTGCAAAGAAATTATAATTGTAATTCTGCCCACGAGGGGAAGAATATCCTCTGAAAGAAGAATTGACCACCCATCCTGGTGACCCGATACTGCTTCTTGTTGAGGGAATTATAGACTCTGAGAAGATAGGTAATCCCAAACGGCTAGTCAAAAAAAGTGTCTTGGCAGTGGGCTCCATGGGTACATTTGAAGCAATGCTACCCCTTGCGGCAACAATATCTCCCCCAGAGACCTGCCACCATGGGAAAGTTGATCCAATTTCAATAAAAGTTGATGTCGAACAAGAAAGTGCTCCATCAATAAAAACTTCTGCCCGCAGTTCAGTTCTTGAACCTGCAGGGACAGATTGCAATGGAGTTAGGTTTACACTTGTATAATAACTGGAAAGTGAAGTTGATCCAGCGGGATTTGGAACTGAAAATGGGCCTGTCGGGTTAAGTCCAACAACTCCAGGTGTAGTCAACCGATATCGTACCTCAGCAGATTTTCCAGAAGGGCTGATGCTCGTAAAATTGGTTCCAACATTTAAGGTCGCTCCCGGTTGTATAACTCTTGGTGAAGACGCGCTGCTTGAAACTGTCGAAGCAACAGAACAGCTAACTGTCTCGGTTCTACACATATCCAAAGCTAATTCTTCAAAAGTATTTACCCAATCAGAAGCATTGGGACGAAAATAATGCCTTGATGGATCTCCTGCAATTTCCAAAAGAGTTTGCTCATCATAGTAAGGATTCCCACAGTCGGCAGAAACTGCTTCACTGCTGTAACCAACTGTATAATAGATTATTCCCTGAGACCTTCCTCTATTTGCCTCATAGGTAGAATTAATTCTACCTTCCGATACTGGAATCGTGCGATTTAGGATATCTTTGTTTCCACACCCATCAGAAAAAACTATCTGAGCCTTTTTTGTTGCATGGCTATTTAACGTAAAATCATTATTTGCTATCGCAATGCCGCACGAGATACAGGTTCCGCCAAA
>JAGUZK010000010.1 GCA_020060845.1 Candidatus Woesebacteria bacterium | reverse complement strand
TGCACTTGCTGAGAAGATATTAGGAAGATATCCTGAGGTTGCGAGGCAATATATGTCTAAAGAAGTGCCTGGTTTTGCTAGTGTTGAATTTGAGCAAAGCCCCCTTCTTCCAGGCAGACTGGGAACACTCCCCCATGTGCTTAAAAATCTGGAAATAGAATTGGCTGTAGAAAAATGATTGTCCACCAAAAAAAGATTCTTAGGATATGTGCTCTTGTGATGTTTGTTTCAGGAATGGTTATCCTGTTTTCTACTTTATATCCTATATTTTCTTATGAATGGGATGCATCCCAGAAATATCCTTCTTTGATTTCGCCACTAGTAGATGAAGAAACAGCCAGCTTTGTTTTTGACGGGCGGGATTTCACTAAGCTCCATAATTGGTTTGAAGACCAGAAGGTCCTTAAGGAAGGTGATAGTGAGATAGAATTTTTTACTCTATCAATTCCTAAGCTGAAGATAGATAATGCAATTGTAAGAATTGGTGGGGATGAACTTTCAGGAAGTTTAATCCAGTATCCAGGTACGGCATTGCCTGGTAACATTGGTAACGCAGTGATATTTGGTCACTCGATCCTTCCACAATATTATGATCCAAAGAATTATCTTTCCATCTTTTCTCTTTTGGGTGAGCTTAGCCAAGGAGACCTTGTCTATGCCAGTTTGAAAGGGAAAATATTTGTTTATGAAGTATTTAATTCATTTGAGGTAAGGCCGACAGACCTAGGGATACTTGAGCAAAGTAGTGATGGGTCGTATCTGAGCCTGATTACTTGTACTCCTCCCGGACATCCGCTTAAACCCAAAAGACTTATAGTTCGAGCCAAATTGGTAGATATTAGAGAATAATCTATGAATTTTTTAGGAATTGACTTTGGCTTAAGAAAAATTGGATTGGCACTTGGTAATGATGAGATTAGACTTGCCGAGCCATATGGAGTAGTTTTCTACAATGATCTAGACGACGGGCTAAGGAAGATACTTCGGATTATGGAGAGGATGAATGTTCAGAAAGTTGTTGTTGGGGTGTCAGAAGGGAAAAGTGGAAGATTGTCAAAAAACTTTGGCAAGCTCCTATCAAAAAAAAGTGGCGTTGAAGTTGCATTTCAGGATGAGACGCTATCTACTGTAGATGCTAAATTGAAATCTATCCAGTCGGGAATTGGCAGGGAAAAAAGGCGAAGGCTTGAGGACGCATATGCTGCTTCAGTGATACTTCAAAATTACCTTGACAATTATTCGTAAGTATTGGATGCATCCCGTTTTGTGTTATACTATTGATGTTATGCTTAAGAACATGATTGCCCCTATCCAAGCTTGGCTAATTAGCCAAGGAAGATGTGTTGGCTGTGGGAAACAACTTGAGAGGATGAAATCGGAAGAATGGAAGAATGATACAAAGAAAGTAACTTGTGAGTGTGGAAGGATTTTTATCTACAACAAAAAAAATAAGACCTACAGGAGGGCTCTTCTTGATGAGGTCTGAGGACATGTTTTGGAAGTCTTTTGGTATCTGATATACTGATCTTCTAGCGTGATGAAATGGAGACATCTTAGTTTTCTTGGCGTGGGATTGGCAGTAGTTCTCATAGTCTTTTTTGTTATTGGTTATATTTGGTTTAGAGATTTGTCAAGACCAGTCTCGGATAGCGAGCAGACAGTCCGTGTTGTAATCCCCAAAGGCTTTTCAGCTTCACAGGTGGGACAAAAACTTTACCAATCTGGATTAGTCAGGAGCCCATTTGCCTTCAAGATTTACCTGCAACTGACCAATAGTACCAAGATCATTAAGCCTGGTGAATACACTTTGAAAAAGAATCAGAATCTAAGAGAGATAGTTAGGAAATTGCTTGAAGGTCCTGATGAAGTCTGGGTGACAATTCCTGAGGGACTCAGACGTGAGGAAATTGCATTAAGAGTTGTTGATCAATTGGAACTTGAAGAATCTGCGAGTTTTATAAGAGAATTTATGGAAGCATCTGATAAACTTGAGGGATACCTCTTCCCCGACACTTATCTTTTTCCGCGCGATATAAAAGCAGAGCAAGTAGTTAGAATTCTCAATAGCACTTTTGAAGAGAAATATGCCGAAATTGCCAAAAATCAGGAGAAGCGAAAGAAGAGTGACATTGTCAAGATGGCATCTATAATTGAACGGGAGGCAAGGGAGGATAATGAAAGGCCTGTGATATCTGGGATTTTATGGAAAAGGTATGACAGTGAGGGTTGGCTTATCCAAGCTGACGCTACGGTCCAGTATGTATTGGGTTCGATCAACTGCACAGTTAATGATAAAAATTGTAATTGGTGGCCCATTCCTAATAAGAAGGATTTGGAAATAGATTCGCCTTTTAATACCTACTTATACAAATCGCTTCCCCCGACTCCAATTTCAAATCCAGGCGCATCTTCTCTGAAGGCGTCTATCTATCCACAGGAAAGTGAATATTGGTTTTATATTCATGGGAAAGACGGTAATGTGCGTTTTGCAAGAAACCTAGAGGAGCATAATGCAAATATAGCAAAATATATTTATAATTAAGCTCTTGACACGTTAATATTTTGAGATATAATCCTACCAGGCGTTCTATATACGCTCGTTATTTTTTTTGACCTAAATTTCCGAGTTTATTCGGTGTTGCCCTTAGGGGCTTTTTAGATGATGTCTCAAAAAAATATTCGTCGCAACTTCGGGAGAGAAGAATCAAATCTTCCCGAACTTGATTTATCATTGATTCAGCGTGAGTCGTGGTTTAGATTTTTGTCTGAGGATATAAAATCCGAGCTGTCTGAGATATTTCCTATAGATGATTTTACTGGAAAGAACTGGCAGCTTGAGCTCTACGACCCAATAGTAGGAGAACCGAAGTTGTCTCCCAGAGTTTGTGAAGAAAAAGGTCTTACCTACTCTGTTCCTCTTAAAGTTACCGCCACACTTATTAATAAAAGAACCGGTGATAGGAAAGTCCAAGACGTGTTTTTGGGAGATATTCCTCAGATGACGGCACGTGGCACTTTTATCATTAATGGGATCGAGAGAGTAGTCATTAATCAAATTGTAAGAAGCCCAGGAGTATATTTTTCTGGTGATCTCGACGCGCCAAGTGGAAGGATGCTTTATATGGCAGAGGTGAGGCCACTTCGAGGTTCATGGTTAGAGTTTGAAGTAGACAGGAATGATGTGATTTCGGCAAGGATTGATAGACGCAGAAAAGTAATTGCTACAGTTTTACTAAGAGCATTGGGGATAGAATCAAACGAAGAGATAAATTCGATTTTCTCTGATGTTGACACATCGGAACACCATAAGTATATCAAGGCCACGCTTGAGAAAGACACAACAGCAAGCCGCGAGGAGGCTCTGATTGAGATCTACAGGAAAATGAGACCCGGAGAACCAGCTTTGATTGAGAACGCGGAAGGTCTATTTGCGAGCCTCTTTTTTGATCCTCGGAGGTACGATCTGGGTAAAGTAGGAAGATTTAAGATTAACAAAAGATTAGGGCTTCAGATTCCCAATGAGAAGAGAAATTGGGTTTTGACAAAGCAGGATTTTATATCAACCTTGTCTTATCTTATTGGATTGCAAAATGGCAAAGGAAAGACTGATGATATTGATCATCTTGCAAACAGAAGGCTTAGAAGAGTGGGAGAGTTGGTGTCAACAAATGCCTTTAGGGTTGGACTACTTCGCTTGGAGAGATCAATCAAAGAGAAAATGAGCTTGATATCTCCTGACGACAAGCCTCTTCCGGCGAATATTATCAATGCTAGGCCATTGATTGCAGCGATGAATGAGTTTTTCCGCTCGAGCCAACTTTCTACGATTCTTGATGATACTAATCCACTGTCCGAGATTGATAATTTAAGGAGAGTATCTGTGCTGGGGCAAGGGGGTATAAATCGTGATCGCGCCTCATTTTCAATACGTGACGTTAACTCTTCTCAATACGGGAGGATCGATCCAGTTAGGACTCCAGAGGGTCCAAACATCGGTCTTGTGTCTTATCTTGCACTGTATTCTCGCATAAATGAATATGGTTTTATCGAGACTCCATATAGAAAAGTTGAGAAGATAACTCGCGGTTCAAAGACGAAAGTGAGGATTACTAATGAGATTGTATATCTTACTGCTGATGACGAAGAGGAATATCACATAACACATTCAAATATTGATATCGATCAGAATGGATATATCAAGGACGAATGGGTTCCTTTTAGGTATAAGGGGGCAGTACTTGAGGGACCAAGTGAATTGGTAGATCTGGTGGATGTTACCCCACGCCAGGTTGTTGGTGCCTCTTCTTCATTGATACCATTTTTGGCGCACGATGAAGGGAATAGGGCACTTATGGGCTCAAACATGCAATGTCAGGCTGTGCCTTTAGTGTCTCCTGAATCTCCCGTTGTTGGAACAGGTATGGAGGGAGAGATAGCCAAAGCGATGCGCAGAACCTTGTTTGCAAGAAATCCTGGAGTGGTTACCTATGTTGACGCAGAAAGGATAGAAATCAAACTGGATAAAAAAATTGGCAATGCAAGTACAGAAGATGTTGAGGTAAGTGAAGACGGAATGAAAGAGATCTATTTCTTGACTAAATTTAGGATGACTTCTAATTCGACTTGCTATAACCAGAAAGCAAGAGTTGTGGTTGGGCAGAAGGTTAAAGAGGGTGACTTATTAGCAGATGGACCGTCTGTGGAACATGGAGAACTTGCCCTTGGAAGAAACCTTATGATTGCCTATATGTCTTTTGAGGGTTATGGGTTTGAAGATGCAGTACTAATTTCTGAAAGACTTGTGAAGGAAGATGTACTAACCTCTATCCATATTGAGAAATATGAAGCTGATGTTGTTGATACCAAGCTTGGTCCTGAAGAGTTAACTCGTGATATACCAAATGTTTCCGAGGCTGAACTTGCCAATCTTGCCGAAGATGGTATTGTAGTGATTGGAGCAGAAGTTGGACCAAATGATATTCTTGTTGGCAAGATAGCTCCAAAGGGAGAGACCGAACTTACGTCCGAGGAGAGATTACTTAGGGCAATTTTTGGAGAGAAGGCAAGAGAGGTTCGAGATACCTCGCTTCGTGTCCCCCATGGTGAAAGAGGAATTGTTATAGGTGTTTCTATATTGGACAGGGACAAAGGAGACGAACTAGGACCGGGGGTCATCAAAAGGGTTATAGTAAAAGTTGCTCAGATTAGGAAGATTACGGTTGGAGATAAAATTGCTGGTAGGCACGGAAACAAGGGTGTGATAGCCAAAATACTTCCTGTTTCTGACATGCCCCACCTTGAGGATGGTACTCCCATTGATATCATCATCTCACCCCTTTCTGTCTTATCAAGAATGAATTTAGGTCAGCTTCTCGAAACTCATCTGGGTTGGGCACTAGCAAGGAAGGGAGAAAAAGGCGCCCTTCCTGTCTTTGATCAAGTTCCTGAGGAAAAAATAGTGGAGGAACTAAAGTCGGCCGGTCTTCCGGTTAGTGGCAAGGTAAAACTTTACGATGGAAGAACAGGAGAGGCTTTTAAGGAGGAAACTGTTGTTGGTGTTTCCTACATATTAAAGCTAAAGCATATGGTCGAAGACAAAACCCACGCACGATCAACGGGTCCGTACTCTTTAGTTACCCAGCAGCCACTAGGAGGAAAGGCACAGATGGGGGGTCAAAGGCTTGGGGAGATGGAGGTTTGGGGTTTGGAATCGCACCGTGCAGCATATGTTTTGCAGGAAATGCTTACAATCAAATCTGATGATATTGTTGGAAGGGCACGCGCGTTTGAGGCAATCGTTAAAGGAACCGATATTCCCGAAGCCACTGTTCCTGAGAGTTTCAAAGTTTTGGTAAGAGAGCTTAATTCCTTGGGTCTGGCGATTGAAGCCAAGGGAGGAGTATATGGAGATGATGATATTGACGAGGATTCTGGGAGATCTGAGGAATTCGCGAAGGAAGTTGGTGCTGAAGTGGTGGCGACTGATGAGTTGTTGAAAGATAATTCACCCGTGGAGGTCGAGGAGTTAGTCTCTTAATTATTTATGGAACCATTGACAGGTCTAAAAAATTTAACAGATTTTAAGTCGTTGATAATTCGACTTGCTTCTTGGGATGATGTACGCAAATGGTCCCGTGGTGAGGTGACTAAGCCTGAGACTATCAATTACCGTACTCTGAAACCCGAAAAGGATGGTCTTTTTGATGAGCGTATTTTTGGTCCCACAAAGGATTGGGAATGTTATTGCGGAAAGTATAAAAGGATAAGATATAAAGGAGTGATTTGTGACAAGTGTGGAGTTGAAGTTACTCAATCAAGAGTAAGGCGCGAGAGGATGGGTCATGTTTCACTTGCAACGCCAGTAGCCCATGTCTGGTATTTCAAGGGCGCCCCGTCGAAAATCTCCTTGGTTCTGGATGTTGCGCCAAGGGCTATTGAACAAGTTATCTACTTTGCACGTTATCTTGTTTTATCAGTTGATCCAAAAAAGAAAAAAGATGCTTTAGTTGAATTAGATCGTGCAAAAGCAGCAAGGCTCAAAGAAATCAAGGATCTCTTTTCGGAAAAAAGAGTGCAATTAAAAGAAAAGGTGAATGAAGAGAAACAAAAAGCACAAAATAAGATAAAAGGCAAAGAACAACTTGCACTTGCTTTCTCTGAAATAGAGCTTGATATGAGGAAGAAGGAAGCTTCAATTACCAGTGAAGAGGCAAAATCTTTTGAAAAGACTCGTGAACTTTTTGATAATCTCACCAACCTGGTTAAAGGACTCAAAGTGCTGTCCGTCCTCAGTGAGGAGGAGTATGATGAGCTGGCACGTCACAATGCAGCAGGCTTTTTTGAGGCCAAGATGGGGGCTGAGGCAATTCTTGAGGCCGTAAGCTCGGTTGATCTTGAAAAGACCGCTGCAGAGCTAAGAAAGGAACTTGAAGAAAGTAAAGGCAACAATAATAAATTTGTCAAACTGGCAAAGAGGCTGAAAGTGATTGATGGGATGAGAAGAGCAAAGATCAATCCTTCTTGGATGATCTTGAAGGTTTTACCTGTGATACCTCCGGATCTTCGACCCATGGTACAGCTTTCTGGGGGTAGATTTGCAACTAGCGACCTTAATGACTTGTATAGGAGGGTAATTAATCGGAATAACAGGCTCAAGCATCTTATGGAGCTTGGTGCTCCTGAAATAATACTTCGGAACGAAAAAAGGATGTTACAGGAGTCTGTTGATTCTCTAATTGATGCCTCTCAGCGCAAAGCCACTCGCCGAGGTCGGGGAAAGCAACCTCTACGCTCTCTCTCTGACATGCTCAGAGGAAAGCAGGGAAGATTTAGGCAGAATCTACTTGGTAAAAGAGTGGATTATTCTGGTAGGAGTGTAATCATAGTGGGACCAGAACTCAAGATAAACCAATGTGGTTTGCCGAAAGATATGGCCTTGGAGATGTTTAAGCCTTTTGTTTTGCGCGAAATGATTCTTAGAGGGATTGCTCCAAACGTCAAGTCTGCAAAAAATATGCTTGAGCGAAGACCTCCCGAGGTTTTTGATATCCTTGAGGAGATCACTAAAGACCACCCCGTTTTGCTAAATAGAGCCCCGACGTTGCATAAGCTTTCAATTCAGGCATTTTATCCAGTGTTAATAGAGGGAAGTGCTATAAGGCTTCACCCGGCAGTATGCTCTGGATTTAATGCTGATTTTGATGGTGATCAAATGGCTGTCCATGTTCCACTTTCCAAAAAGGCTATTGAAGAAGCCAAGAACCTTATGTTGCCAGAGCATAACCTTCTGCGTCCTGCTGATGGGACCCCAATTACCATCCCCGCCAGCAAAGAGATGGCACTTGGTGTCTATTACTTTACAAGTGAGGACCCTCGCCTTAAAGAGTGTGAGACAGTATTCTCTGACAAGGATGAGGCAATTCTTGCCTATCAGCTAGGTAAAATCGAACTTCGTCAAAAAATATCTGTGAGAATAGAGGGAAAGATAATAGAGACAACTGTGGGAAGGGTGTTGTTTAATGAGATTCTGCCGAGCAGTTTTGGCTTTATAAATAAGTCGATATCGTCCGATGTAATTAAGGAGTTGTTTAGTCGAGCTTATGCCGAACTTCCTAGAAAAGTTGTAGTTGAAATGATAGACGCTGTCAAAGACCTTGGTTTCATGGGCGGAACGATTTCTGGCATTTCGTTTGGAATATTTGATTCCAAGATCTTACCTGAGAAGGAGAGTATCCTTAAGAAAGCTGATGCTGAGATTGCAAGGATAGAGGAAAGTTATGCTCAGGGACTTATAACCCAGGAAGAGAGGCGCAGGCTGAGCCAAGAGGTGTGGATCGATACAACTGAGGAAATAGCGGATAAGACATGGAATATTCTTGATCCAACTAGTCCAATTAGGGTTTTTATTGATGCCAAGGTTGGGCGCGCGAGCCGTGAGCAGGTAAAACAACTTGCTGCTATTAGAGGGCTTGTGGTCGATCCGCTGGGGAAGATTGTAGACCTTCCAATAAAGTCTAATTTCCGAGAAGGTCTATCTGTGTTTGAATATGTGGTTTCATCTCGAGGATCCAGGAAGGGGTTGACAGACACGGCCTTAAAAACTGCGGATGCTGGTTATCTCACAAGGCGATTGGTGGATGTTGCTCACGATGTAATAATTCGATCTGAGGATTGTGGAACCCAGGAAGGTATTTATATCAACCGCAGCCAAAGACCATCAGTTTTTGGAAACCGAATTGCGGGCAGGTTCTGCTTGGAGGATATTGTAAATGCCAAGGGAGAGGTTTTACTTGCCAAGGGGGAGCTTATAACTGACTCAAAAGCTCAAGAGATTGTCGCAGATGAGAGTATCGAAAAGGTTGCCGTGCGTTCGCCATTAACATGTGCAAATAGGTACGGCATGTGTATCAAATGTTATGGGATCGACCTATCCAACAAGCAGATAGTAGATATAGGAACTCCTGTAGGAATTATTGCTGCTCAATCGATAGGTGAGCCTGGAACCCAACTTACTCTTAAGACTAAACATTCTGCAGGGATTGT
>JAGUZK010000026.1 GCA_020060845.1 Candidatus Woesebacteria bacterium | reverse complement strand
AGCTTTTGGAGGAATATTCCCTACATCACCTTCCAATATCATTGAAATATAACCTTTGATTGCGGTCATAGGAGCCCGAAGCTCATGCGCAGCCATTGAGATGAATTCATTTTTTTGGGCATCAAGTGTCTTCAATTTCTCATTCAGCTCCGTTAACTCCTCTTTTTGTCTGATTTCCCCCGTTACACTCTTGACTAGAAAGACACTAAAAACTAAGACAACCACAAAGACCCCAAGGTCTAGAAAGAAGTTGGTGAGAGTGGTAAAAGTAAATAATCTAGCGAGTAATACAAGAAGTATGATCACCACAAAGACCTGAGTAGTAAAAACTTTAACATCTAGAAAACCATGTTTAACAATTGCATAGGTTGCACTCGCAATCCATATAAAAGTGAAAAATTGTCCCGCCCAGTTTGCACTAAAGACTCCCAAGGTAGGCAAGACTAAATTGGTTATCATACCTACTGTCGAGGCAATCAGAAGACCTACCAGAATAGTAATTATCTGGGATCTAATTATAGTTGAGCTTGATTCTTTATATCTCTTGAGTAGCACCAAATAAGCTAACAGAAAGAAAAGAGGTATATAAATCAAGTAAATATAGTAATATGCCCAGCCAAAGCGGATTATCTTTTCCCCATAAGTGGGGGTAATTACTTCCTGTATCACCTGGCGGGGTATCAAGGTAAACAACGCTACCAGCACATTCAATAAAACAATTAGATAAACCCACACCTTGTGGGTCTTCTTGACCGGAAAGTAAAGCCCAAATAGGACAAAACCTGTAGGTATGAATGTGGGAAAAAAATATAGAAATCTTGCCCATAATTCATCATTTAAAGCCACTGTTCTATACAAAAGCATAGATATACACCAACCGACTATTGCCCATACTGTCGATTCAAAAATTATATTTGCCTTGCTACGCTCAGACTTGAAGTGGATCAAAATTGCAAAATAAATATTTAGCAAAATCCCAAAAAAAACTAATATATTCTTTATGTCCATAATTTAACCCCTGCACTAACAATACTTAAGCAAATCCATTTTATCAGTCAATATCGGAGTATTCTACCTGTGAAATCTTTTATAAGAAGAAGTGTCTAGATAATATTGATGTCTTCAGGAATTTTCTCGGCGAATTTTTTCCCATGTATTAGCATCTACTATTCTGCCAAAACTCTGTAACCTACCATCAACTGTAAAACCGGCTTCTCGTGCTAATCTTCCAATAAGATCAACTTCATCCGGTTCAACTCGGTGATTTACTCGATTACTATGCATCCTCTTGAGAAAAGCTAGAGTAGTAATCTCCATTTCACAACCCCACGCACTTCCCGGGAGAACACCATTTGGGCCAAAGTTATAATTTCCTTCTCTTCTAATTCTCTCGGGCATTTTTGCCAAAGGCCAAACCACCACACCTCCCGCAGCCTCAGCTTCTTCTCGCAAAACTGTAGGCGGCTGACTATCATCAACGATGATAGTGCCCGGCCTGATATTGTTCCTCTTAAGCACTGGGCTGATGCTTGAAACTGCACTAATAATTATTTTCGTTTCCCCACATACCCCTCCTGCGCTATCCGCAATTTCTACTGATTTTCCAAGACCTTCGAGCTGACCTTTCAGTCTACTAACACTACTTGGGTTCAAATCAAAAAGCACAAAACTGTTTACGTTGCCTTCTGCCAACCTGACTGCCGCTGCCGTCCCTATCGAACCGCATCCAATAATTCCAACACTTTGACTTCTCAGATCTATCCCTCCCAATTCCGCTGCTCTTAACAAAGTCTGTTCAATCAGCCATGTAGTACCTGCATGTCCTGTGGTAATTTCAACTCCTTCAAATTCCTTCTCAATCTCTTTACCATATCCAGTCATCTTTGCCATCATCTCGCCCAAACCTAAATATTTTACCCCCAATCTATCTCTAGCAAACCTAACAGCCTGACCTATAATTGGCAGAGCATATTCCGCCACTTTCCTCATTCTACTAGTAGAGTTCCCTCCTCTCTTTTCAATTTGAGCTAGGACATCAACACTTAAAGGCACACAAATAACCGAACCAAATCTTTGCCCATCAAGCCTATAAGGGACTACTTCAAAAGGTGGAAGCCCCAAGAAAAACTCATACTTTTCTTGTGGTTCTACATATTTCAATGCAGGTAGGTAATCTCCAATATCTCCAAAATTAGATTCCTCCCAGTCCCGGGGCTGAATTAAAAAAGCAAATTTTCCCCCCTCACTTTCTCCTTCTTTACTACTTCCCAAAAATCTATTAAGTGCGGAATTAATCCTGGTTTCGGTAATTTCCACTTCATATTCTGACGCGCCTTCCCGGAGCGCGGACCGCCTCAATTTTTCCCACTCACCAAGGATTTTATCTCCATCATAATTAATCTCTCTGCCAATAAGGTCTGGTGTAAAACGCCCCTTAAGAAAATCTCGGACTCTTTCCATAATTTTAACAACTGCCCCTTTTAAGTTGCACAATGATATCATTTGTGATATAGTTTTTCAACTCCGATGAGAACTGAAAGATCAGTAGTAGAACAAAGAGAGGGAAAAGGGGCAGAATTAATTCCAGCAGAAATTGCACTTATGTTTGTTTATGCTACAGCTGGTTTTATGACTGCACTTTGCATATTGTCTTATAAAGGTGCTGTACTTTTATCATTACAACAAGAAAAAGCATTGGCAAATATAGCAAATGCAGTTTACACCACAATAATGGGTGGAAAGTGACTTTACCTGCGCCATTCCAAGGAGACAACTGGAATAATTCTTTATCAAAAAATCTTACCTTACAATAGTAATAGTTGGCACAGCCTCCCCGGTAGCTCCAGCATGAAGGTAGCCGTTTGCGTCAACATAGATTGTGTAACCAGTATTTGT
>JAGUZK010000031.1 GCA_020060845.1 Candidatus Woesebacteria bacterium | reverse complement strand
GCTCAAAAATAAAAACTTTAAGATCTTTGAGGAATTTTGGTCAGAGAGAGTATCGGGGTTTCTCTCTTTTGCTGAATATTCTTCCCTCAAACCAATACTTATCCTAATGAATAAGCTAGGCATCTATCGTATGATATTTAGGGAAGACTTGGTTAATTCAAAATGTTGGGCTGAACCAATCATTTACCTCTATCCTGAAAAACCCATTAACGTGACTCTAAAACTAGACAGGGTAATCAACCTAACAAAATCAGATCCAGCCTACCACAATACGTGGAACCTGATAGCCCATCCAAACGGCGAGATATATTTACCTATAAGTCAAAAAAAATACCCTTATTTATTTTGGGAGGGTAGCGCCCCAATACCTTCATCGCCAATAGCGAAAGATATAGTTAGACAAACTGAAGTTCACGATTATCTCGAAAATACCTTAACAAAATTAGGCTTAAGTGATAAAGAAAAACAAGATTTTGAAAGGTATTGGGAGGCACAACTAAACAACGGGCCTTACTACCTAATCTCTTTTTATGATGCCAAACAAATAGATCAAGTCATACCTCTACATGTAAATCCCAAACCTGATACTGTAATCCGCATATTGATGACGTATAAAAGATTGAAGGGTAAACCAACAAGATTCTCCCCAATCCGGCTTGATAATTATCAAACACCCCAAAGAAATGGATTTGTCCTGGTAGAATGGGGAGGAATTGCCCACACTCTAGATTATGAATATATCTCCACCCACCGCTGAGAACGGCTACTTTTGGCTGAAAAACCAAAGACATCTCCATCTACAGAGGCATTTCCGACTAAATTCGAACTGATTTTTGCACCATTGGCTCGGTAAATAGAGAGGGAAACCCCACCACATACCTACCTGGGAAAATCAAAAAAATGCGTGTAAAGATATAATCATCTTCCGATTACAAAAAAATGAGTAGCTAATTCTGCCATTCTGACATATGAACTGAGCTATTCCTACAAGAGAAGAAAACACTTTCTATAAAGACAGAATAAGAAAATTAATGATGAAACCTAGACACTAGATTGGTGATCTGGAGCTATCATCTTGAAGATTTCAAGATATATCCCAGAAAAAAACTTTCTTCACGATTTATGAGATCTTGATATTTCATTCCATCAAATCTTGGGTTATCTTTAATTTCTCCATATTTCCTAAGCAGTAAGCTTATTATATCATTGGCATGTTTCTTGATGGGCTCCACAGGTGTAGAGTATCTGGGGTGTATGCTTTCATCCATAAAATCGCCTGATACTATCATTCTCTCCTCGTCAACTATATCTACATTTCCCTCCTTTGCGTATACGATTGCATCACGGATTCTTCCAATTAATGACTTCCCAAATTGTGCTCGGGGTGATAATTCTTCACCTGGCTGTTCCTCCTAGCCTACAGCCCCAAAATTTAGCCGATGGATGTCTTGCAAAACTGGACCAGCAAAATAGGCAACTTGAATAAGTGTTAACCCACTTTCCCTGAGATCATTTTCATCGACAGTTACTCGAACTTCGACTATTTCGCTTGCAGTTCTTTCACTTTCCACTGCATAGATCTTTTACCTCTTCTTCTGGTCCTCGTCAAACAATCTTTTTAAAAGATCTTTTACATCCACATGGCGTGTGTATTTGGAAAACCCTGCCTGTCTCGTAGCGGGCACGAGTATTCTACTTCGAGGAAATAATTTTGAGCCTGACTAACAATCTATTTTAACTATCTTAATAACCAAACAAAATATCTCCTGCTTCGAAAACAATAAATAACAAATCTGCGCCAACGACTAGATAAACCAAAAACGACCTTTCCTTTTTTGCGATGATACTAATCAAACCAACTATAAAAGAGGATATACTAGCGCTATATACGAGAAAAACGGGAATTGTTAGCCAAGGATTATCGTGAAATGTCTGGCCGGAAGCGGCAAAAAGCGCAAGCAAACCTATAAAAATAAGAAAAGTAGCCGTTAATCCTGCCGACCATTTACCAAGAGGGGTCTGTGGCAAAAAAGTAATATTCATATTCTAAATCTTATTCTGGCGTTTTACATGGCGGGGCAAAGACAAAAAATTAAATTTCCGCTTCAAAATCGGCTGACGAGCCCTCGCAGAGGGCGAGCCAGCAACGGGATTTTCCAACTGGCGGTGAGGGTGGGATTCGCCATGCAGAGCCTAAAATACCTTGTTTGAGCATTATCGAACCCCAACCGAACCGCGAACGAACGTGGGCGGTGAGGGTGGGATTCGAACCCACGGTAACGGAAAACCGCTACATTGGTTTTCAAGACCAACGCCATCGTCCACTCGGCCACCTCACCGTGCAAGGCAAATTATAACAAAGGTAAGACTAAAAAACACTTCTAGAGAGAGTATACGCGCTTATACTTTTCTTTAACGTACGCTAGAAAATACTTTGCATTTAACTGCTCGCCTGTAACTTTTCTCACTAACTCATCCGGCCAATATAAAGATCCATGTTGGTGAATATTAGTTCTTAACCAAGAAAGAATTGGGCCAAAGTCTCCCTTTTCGCAAAGCTTTTCAATATCTATCTCCCTTCTTATTGAATTTGCAAATTGTGCTGCATAGAGATTGCCCAATGTATAAGTTGGGAAATACCCAAACGACCCGTAAGACCAATGTACATCCTGCAAGACTCCCTCACTGTCGCTGGTTGGTACAACTCCCAGATATTTTTTCATCAACTTATTCCAGATGTTGGGAAGGTCCTCAGGATCTATTCTTTCGTTAATTAATCCATCCTCCAGTTCAAACCGAATGGCAATATGAAGATTGTATGTTATTTCATCAGCCTGAGTACGAATAAGTCCCGGCCTAACCCGGACTACCCTCTTAAAAAAAGTCTCGGAGCCAAAATCCATGAGCTGTTGTGGGTAAAAGGCGTGAAGAATGGGAGTAACAAACCTTATAAATTCATAACTTCTTCCTATTTGGTTTTCCCAAAATCTCGACTGGGACTCGTGCACTCCCAACGAGACTCCTCCCTCAAGTGGAGTCTGCGAGTATTCCTTTTTAATGCCTTGTTCATAGAGGGCATGTCCCCCTTCATGCAAAGCAACCATCATTGACTCGATAAAATCACTAGTACTGTACCGATTTGTTATTCTGACATCAAATCTTCCTAAACTCTCGGTAAAAGGATGGGAAGATACATCCATTCTTCCAGAATTCATATCATAACCAATCCTTCTTAAGATAAACAAAGCAAGCTGTTTTTGATCGTCCACTGGATAATCCTCTTGTTTTAATCCATCCTTTTGTTTGTAGGTCTTTGACTTTTTTATTCTTTCCAATAGTTCTAATAGCTCTGGCTTCAGTAGTGAAAAAATCCTTTTCATCTTAGATGTGGTAAGCCCCGGCTCGTACATGTCCAAAAGAGCGTCGTAAGGGTTATCTTCATATCCCAGATGTTGGGCAATGATCTGATTTAACCTAATTACCTTCTTTAAGTGTGGAAGAAAATCACCAAAGTTGTTATTTAATTTTGCTTCCTGCCAAGCAAGAAAACTCCTCGAGGTTGTCTCAGCAAACTCGGTAATTATCTCTTTTGGTACCTTGAAATAGTACTTACCCGCTTGTTTTAGGTTTCTGATTACCGCTTTCTCTTCTTGCGTAAACTTTTCTTTCTTATTTACAGCCCTATCTAATACATCTCTAAATTTTCCATTAAGCCACCTATCTGTAAGCAACTTTGTGATGTAGGCTATCTGCAAGGCTCTCTCTTCACCAGCACTTGCCGGCAGGTTGACGTTTAAGTCCCAGGAAAGAAGCGCAAGTGTTTTTTGTAGAACCGAGATCTCTTTGTAACTATTTAATAGTTCCTTTACTTTCTTATTTTTGATCCCCAACATATTGCGAGTTATTATACTTGAAACCTTCCTTAAGTCACAACTAAAAATCAGTCAATTATCAATACAACATCACAATTGCTATATTTCCACAAAAAATCGGCCTCACCGGGATATCTAACTAAAAGATGTTGTAGATAATATTAGAGACTAATGACCTCGAACCACCCAAAATCTCATCCAATACTAAAATATAGTGATGGGTAAAAATAGTATAAAATTTCCTTTTTGGTAATCATTTTCCTATCTTTTATCACAAAGATGTCTTTTAATAAATGCCCTGCCTGATCCTAATTTAAGATACTTTTCAAACCTAAAGGATAAACATAATAAAAGCGGGCTTTGTCTACCGAAGCCCGACGCAGATTAATTTATTAATTTACTTTTTTCCAAGATTATTTTAAGTCAACCCCAACGTCGCTAAAACTATGTCGGGCGAAGGCGGAGGAGGTGGGATTCGAACCCACGCGAGCTTTAGGCTCACGCGCTCTCCAAGCGCGCGGAATGAACCACTATCCGACTCCTCCAGAAAAAGCTAGTATCTCCAGACGGACCAAAACTAGTGATAGTTATTATAGCAAAAAGATATCTGTCATTTTAAGAATCTGGCAACAATCCCTAATAGATTTTGTTAAAATAAAAAAGCTAGATCTCAAAAGAAATGGAAAAAAAATTTGACAAGGGAAGAGCTATTGCAAAGTTTTTTATCTTGTTTGTGGGGTTAAACCTTTTGGCTGGAATATTTTTTTATTTCCTTTCCTCACTTACCACTGACAAAAAGTCTTTCAACAAAACTATAATCAAAGTACCCCTTGTTCGAAAGGAGGGTGGAAGAGGCTTCCTAGACGAGCCAAAAATAGATGCTACTCTGAAAACAAGAGAGTCTCCGATAAAAATAAAATTTCTTGTAGATTCGGGGTCAACTATATCTTCGCTTCCGTATGAATACTCCTTCCTTCTTGGATATGACCCAATCAATCTTAACCGGATTGCGTTTCGGGGATATGGAAATTCGACAGTTTTTGCATATAAGGCACAAATGACTTTGATGATAAACGAAGAAAGCATGACACTACCGGTTGTATTCACTGAAAATACTGCTACAACCCCAATTCTTGGAAGAGAGGGTTTTTTTGAAAATTACAGTGTTATATTTAATCACAGAGAAAAGACTCTTGAGATAAAGAAATGATTACCAATTTCTTACAGAAGATCGACAGGTTGAGCTTCGGACAGATTTTTCTAATCTTGCTTCTGGCTTTCTCTCTAGGCACTACTGCAACATTGACTATGTATTTGCAGAGTGGAAAAAGGATCGATACAGGCTATGCTTCCTCCCCACAGGGTCCAACACCATCTACCTTTCCTTCACCACCCATTTCTGACCCTGTCATCCAAGGGGTAAAACCTTATCTGGGCAAGCCCGGTGATGAAGTTGTAATTTGGGGAAAAAATTTTGGAAGTAGCCCTTCAAACGGATACGTAATGCTCTCAGGAACAGTCTCAAAAGTAACAAGTTGGGAGGATACCGAGATCAGATTTGTAATCCCATATACCAATTCTGGCATAATTACTGTCTCAAACGGAGTTGGCGAGGCAACATTTGGTAAGACTTTCACCGTCTATACGGATGAGACGACGACCCATCTTTCCTACCTCCCTGATAGCAAATCCTTGCATATAACCAACAGTGAGAAGTCCCTAGATAAAGTAGTCATTTGGGATATAAATCAAGACAAAATTGAAATTAACCTCTCAGGAAATCAACAAGAGGTTGTAAACCTTGAACAAATTGATGGAATAAGTTGGATAAGTATTTTTGATAAAGACAATAACCCCTTGCCATTTAAGCAGGAACCTTTGGAATTAAAGTATATAAGTTGGTGACAGGAGTATCATTCAGCGTTTAGTTGTGCAAGAATTTCTGCTGCTTTCTCGTCCTCTTCAAATTTAGCTTTCTTGTTTTTCTTCCAATCATTAAAAAGCTCTCTAGCTTTTGACAAAATTTGTTTTTCCTTTTTTGATTCAAGCTTCTTGTAGGCTTTCGAATAATCCCCCCAAAAGTAATCACTGAAACCTATTATCTCCCTTGGGGTGGATCTAAGGAGCATAAGATAGTAGATAGTAAGCTGTACCACACTTCTTCCAGCAACTTGCGAGCTTGATTTAATTCTTCCTGCCTCATCCAAGACCTTAGTAGTTAGCCCAGCTTTCTCTCCCATTACCCTTATGGCTGTCCTTACAGAAGACTCTCCTTTACGTACAAGTGCTTTACAGAATTCCCAACCGCCGCTATCTGTCTGTTTGACCAACAACCATTCGTCCTTACCTTTGGTTTCCCGAACTACAACTGCGCCTGCGATAATAACAGTATTTTTATCAATGAGATATCCCATACTCTTAAAAATAAACGTAAACGGCGGAGGCGGTGGGATTCGAACCCACGTGACTCTTTTGGAGTCGAGGTTTAGCAAACCTCTGCCATCGGCCTCTAGGCGACGCCTCCAACCAATACCAAATTATATCAGATAAGACTCTAATTGTAACTTCTCAAACTTTTCCAAATAGTGTAATATCTTTCATATACATGCCTGAAACCCAAGAACAAGAAAGACCAGCACAACCGACCCAAACGGTCGAACCTGAAAAGGTGTTTCTTTCTTGGACAGCTCCATCACGACCTTTCAAAAAGAGGGGCAGGCAGTTTTGGGCAAGAGCCATATCAATAGCAGCAATTATTGGTGTTGTCACCTTTATTGCAGAAGGGGTTATGCCTGTTATTGCACTTATCTCCTTGATCTTTCTTTATTATGTGCTATCAACTGTCGAGCCCGAATTAATTCAAATATCCATAACAAATTACGGCATAAAAATTGCAAATAATACAACTTATTGGGACAGCCTTATTAGATTCTGGTTAAGCAAACGCTATGAGAACGAAGTTTTAATTTTTGAGACTACATCATTTCCAGGAAAGATTGAACTCGTAATTAACCCAAGCGATAAGAAAAAAATTAAAGAGATAGTCAAAAGATATCTTCCAGAGGAAGAGATACCGCCATCGGGGATTGATAAGTTTTTAGATTATGCCTCCCAAAAAATTATCAAAGACGAGCATCCAAAAGAAGACCAAAAGTAGATAAGTTTAACCTCAAAAGATATAATATATATACAAGCCCCCGTAGTTTAATGGATAAAATGCGAGATTGCGGATCTTGAGACTGGAGGTTCAATTCCTCCCGGGGGCACAAAGGAGGGTTCGCATAGTGGCCAATTGCGCGAGTTTCGAAAACTCGAGGGAGAAATCCCTACACAGGTTCGAATCCTGTACCCTCCGCCAATCGGTAAAAGAGGTCGGCTCGAACTTTAATTTAGGAACGTAAGCGAGTAAATCAAGCCCTGCCTATTTTGGCCAAGAGGCGGGCCTTTCTTATTTTTGTTGCTCGAATTTCATATTTTTTATACTATGATAAAAGTGGAGTAGGTAATCGACAAAGTGCTCAAACTATGGCGAAAACCGCCAAAGCGTCGGGTGTTAAGTATTGAAGTTTTGTTAAAATCAATTATATGCACAAAATATTTACAAAAGTTTTTTCATTAATAGTCGTTATTACATCCCTGGTTACGTTTTCGCCTACTAATCTTAATGCAGATGTAATGAATCCTGATTTTTTGACAAAAAAATGTGCACCAGGAGAAAAAGAGGTTGTATGTAGATTTAGTAGTGTAAAACCATTCGGACCGAGAACAACCGACGAATGTAAGAGGTATAAAAATAATTCAAATTACTATTACTTAGTTGGGCATGGTTCTTCTTTTGGTGGCGAGGAAAAATATTGTCTGAAGGTTGGTGCTCAAGGAAATACCATCTTTTACAATAACTATATTATTATTGGGGGGGTCGTAGCTCTTATCGTAGGTATATCTCTTATGGCACTTCTTCTAACCAGAAAAAGAAATGTTAACTAGTAGTTTCTTGTTTCCTCTATTGCTAAGTTTAGCTATAGAGGTTTCTATAGCATTGATCTTTGGCTATAGAAGCAAACTCGTCTTGCTGGGTGTTGTTCTTGTTAATCTTGTTACTAATCCGTTACTAAATTATTTTTTATGGTTAAATGCTTTTTTTGGATTTTTCACAACAGCAATAATAAATCTAGTCTTGTTGGAAATTTTAGTGGTGCTGGTTGAATGGGTTTTATTAACTTTAGCCTTGCGACAAGGTTATAAATCTTTATTATTTTTATCAGCAGTAATGAATTTTGTCTCATTTATTACGGGGCTGGTTCTCTTTAAATAAAGAATTTGCCCCCAAAAAAAATTTGCCTGCCTGTCCGAAGCTGAAAGCGTAGGCGGGAAATCATTCGACATGCCTGCCAGCAAGGCAAGTTCGAAGAGGTCGCGTTACAAATTGCAGGCGAAGTCCAATCTTTTCGTAAAGAGATCGCCAGTTAGAAAAAGAACCAGAGATGACCCTCTTAGTTTAGAATATTTACGCGCTTGAGTCTCTCAACTAAATTTAACTAAATTGTGAACTCTTTGAGCCAACCCATTCTCCAAATATATAAATCAAACCCTCCCATCACACAAAGATCTACCTTGCAACTGCAAGTCCCCACACATTATCAAATCCGGCCTTCTTAAGCGCTTTTGCCATCTCTTTCATTGTTGTACCTGTTGTTACCACATCATCAAAAATGATGATCTTTTCCTTCCTACAGTCCCCATATCTATCAATATTTACCTCAAAGACATCTCTCAAATTTTTAGATCTTTCTTTCTTCCCAAGCCCCACCTGAGGTGTTGTCTTCTTTTTTCGTACTACTAAATCTGGGAAAAATCTACAACCGAGTGATTTGGAAATATTCATTGCAAGAATTCCAGCCTGGTTAAACCCTCTCCATCTTTCCCTCGAAATATGAAGAGGAACACAGGTAAAAATAGGATTGTGGGAAACCACTACTGATCTTTTAATGACTGACCTGACCACCTGCTTTGAAATTTCTTCTTCTATCTCAAAGGCAAACCTATATTTCAAGGATATTAATGCCTTTCTAATTACCCCATCATATCGCCAAAGGCAATACACCCCATCAATACCATGCCTTCTTTTACACCTATAGTGGGTGATGCCATCAACCGATGGCCTCTCACACTCAATACAAACCTGTGAGGCTGGCAATTGTAGCGACAGGCATCTATCACACAAAAACTTTCCCCCTCTGCCGCAACCAACACACTGTTTTGGAAACAAAAAATCGGCAAACCTCACTGTCATATTGTAAAATAGTCATCATAGCTCTTACAAAACCAATGAACATTACCAACAAAAAAGCGTTTTTTGAGTATTTTATCTACGATAAATATGAAGCTGGAATTAGTCTCTACGGCACTGAGGTAAAATCGGTAAGAGAAAACCGGGTTGACCTTTCCAACTCCTATGTCAAATTTATTGGAGACGAGCTTTTTCTTATAAATGCAGCCTTTTCGTCTCAAAATTCTCCCCCTCCCCCAAGATCAATAAAGCTTCTTTTACACAGAAGAGAAATCACCCAGATAGCATCAAAAATCAAGTCTAAGAAATTGACTATAGTACCCCTCAGAATGTATAATAGGGGCAGTCTCATTAAGTTAGAGGTCGCGCTGGCAAAATCAAAAAGGTCTTTCGAGAAGAAAGAGGCTGCCAAAAAGAAGGACCTCGAGCGTGAAATTGAAAAGGAATTAAAGGAAAAACCTTCCTGAAATTCTGGGGACGATCGGATTCGACGGATATGCACTTTAAAAGATTGCAAGCCAAGTGAGACAGTCACTTGTAAATAAACTGTCAAAAAATAACTGCTGAAGAATATTCAGCTCCAGCATTTGCTTACGCATAGGCTGGTGTCTTTTTAGTTTGTTCCCCAACCAAACTCTAAAGGCATAAACCCGCTTGGGGTCTTTCCAAGAGTCTTGGCTTGGGCTTTTGGAAGAAAATAGCAAGCCTTACTTTTGGTTATCCCGCTGGAAGGTAAAACCAATAGGAAAAACTCAAATTCCAGCTAAGCTTGTAGAATCTTTTACTTTGCATTCACGGACGAGGGTTCAATTCCCTCCGTCTCCACAAGTTAAAAAAATAACAAGAGGTATAGAATCGAATTTTCTGCCGCACACCCCTCTATAATAATAAATTAGTTGAAAAAGGTGTGTTGCTGTCAAATCGACGCAACCAATATTTCGTTCTCTGTAAACAAAAACGCCTTTTTTTGCTTGGCGTTAACAAAGAAATCTACTGCCTTCTTAATAGCATCTGAGCGGTATTGCGCAACATATTCACCGTCCTTTTTGTTATATGAAGCAATAACTCCAGCTTTCCTATCCATCAGATATACAAGATCATCATCTTCCCTGGCAAGTATATTATCTATGTTTTGCGGTACAAAGTATCCCCTGGCAACAAACCTTCCTTGTCCACCGCTGGTGAGGACAAGAATTCTACTGTCTTTAAGTAAAACCCATATGTTTCCATCTATCTCCATGTCAATGGCACTACTGATTTCCGCCTTATTATCATCCGCTAACCACTCCGCTTTTGGAAGAAATCCTCCATCAGTCTTTTGGTACTTAAAAATCTTCTCTTCAGACAGATCAACAAGATAAAGGTTGCCTGCATAGGCTCGAGCCAAATAATTCCCCTCCTTGGGTGGCTCCTCTATCACCAATCTATCTTCGCCACCTTCTTCCAAAACTCCTTTATCTGAAAATAGATATAGTTCATCTACATACGAAGCTATCAAATATATTTTTCTGTCTTTGGCAATTCCCCTCACTAATTCGCTCCTTTTGCTTTCTAGGTCTACTTTGATGATAGAATTCCCTTCCCTGTCAAATACATAGGCTTTATTCCCTGAAATACTTACAACATCGGTCGTAAACCCACTTTTAATCAACGTCATATCAACATAGAGGTCAAAATGTACCTGGTGAACGCCAAGAATCTTCTCGCGCTCAACTTCAACTTGTCTAGTTAATTCCTCAATCTCACGGACACCCTTCTTGTCATGCAAAGAATTAACAAGCGCCTCCGCTTCTTCAAGGTATTTCCTTGATAGATCCTTGTCGCTATCAAAAAGCTTTAGAGATTGGTCCATTTTCATCCTTGCTTCTTCAACAATAGGGATATAGCTTAGCCTCTCTTCAATGTCCTTTTTTCTTTTAATCCCAAACAAACTAGTTATTATCATAAATACTATAAGGATTAAACCAACGGTCACATAAGTTTTTTTCTGCCTTTCATACTTGTGGCTACTGGTCACCCTTGAAAAAAAACGTCCTCTCAACTCTTCCACCTTAAAGCGCAGTGAATAGTCAGAAGCAACCGTTGGGGTTTTAACATTCAAAAAACGAGATATCTTTTGGATTTTTAATATCGCAAGATCAATTCCTTCCCCACGAAAAAATTCCAAAGTCCGATCCTCGCGCTTCTCGGACAACAACTCTACAATCCTAGAAGGAGAGTACTTCCTATACAAAAGTTCAGCCGACAGGATAAAGACGTCGCCCTCCAAAACTATCCCAGTTGCACAAACTGCTCTTTCCCCAGGCCGTATTAACTTAATTAATCTATTGCCTCTTATTAAACTAATAATTCCACCCCCAACCCCAGTAAGATACATCCTCTCGCCATCCACCGCAGCCATCAAAAAAATTAGGTCAAAATCGCCACTTCTATATTTTCTGTACAGAGATTCCAGCTTGGCAGTGAAACTAGATAGCGACTGGTGACTCCCTCCAAACTGCTTTTGGATTTCGTTAACAACCTCAGACCCAAGAGCAACAATGTCATCTGAATGATCACTTGTTGAGATATTTTTTAAGGCTCTATATAAAAAGAGGTAACAATTAACATTACCATCTTGGTTTAATTCAAAAGCTGACGACCAAGTAGTATTGGTAACCCTTGTGGCCTTTATCAACCTCGGTACTAATGGCATCTTCTTTTTTCAAAGCATTAAAAAAGCATAAACAAAAATCACTATCGATATTAAAAAATGCAAAATCGCAACGGACCTGATAACCGCCTCCAAACCAACCTGAAGCGTCTTGGTCATGAGATTAACCTGCCTTAATACTAAAAAGGCAAAAACTATATATAAAAACAAAAAAAACAAAAGTCCTGCCTTAGTCAGTGATGAGAACATGTTTTCTAAAAAGGGTATGTCCACTATCTTACCCTCCCTTCTAGCTTTTCAACTTCTTCCTCGACCCTTAGTTCTCTTAAGATTTTTGCAACTTCATCCGGTTTGGGCACCTTCTCAAATGTTATTCTCGGGACCTCAGATGCGGTCTGGATAATTACATTCCCATAGTTAAAAAAAGTCCAAAGGCCTCCAATAATTTGTGCGGTGACATCCTGTATCTGATCAATATTTGCATCGGTTATTTCCCGGGCAAAAATACTCACAAAATCCACTTCAATTATGCGCTCATCGGTAACAATATTTACATGGAAAAACCACATCAAAAATTCCTCAAAAACAAAGGCGAATGTAATCATGTACCAGATAATTATAAGGACATTTTGATAACTGGAAGGAAGCTTCTCAAAAAATGGAAAAAATAGAAAAAAAACGGGGGCGACAGACATAACAAGTCCCAATAAAATCCATCTCAAGTTAACTATTGGATGAGATCTAAGAAGAAGAATAATTTTTTCCTTATCTTCCCTGTTGACAAAATCAACCCCATTAGGATAATAGCAAAATCCCGAGAGAGGGCTTCCAGAGGGTTCTCTTTTTGTCTGAGTAGTGCCTTCGCTGTCTTTTTCAGTGACATCAAGCTTTTCCTTAACACGAACATCCTCTCGAGAGGCACTTCCTTTCAAATCAGATACAAATATATTAGGCATCAATTCAAATTATATAACCAAAAATCTACTCAAAGTTTCTCAATATTATAAAGGGAACTCTTAAGTCCTATATAACCGGGTGCTCGCAGATTGAATGCTCTTTTAAATTCTTCTGCGGGAATTGTAACTGATCCCTTGTTGGTCGAAAAAGTGAGAGACTGTGTGCTTCCCGAGTTTGAATAAACAACAGATACAGAACTTACAGAGGTATAACCCCCTATGGAGGCAAGCTCTTGTAAAGAATATGGATTTCCACTCCAACAAGAAGTAGTTACTGGCGAGACTCTTGAAACATCTCCCCCTCCTTTATAGAGAACATGCCAAGCATTTAATATATCGGCCATTTCCTCACTCTTAAGCCAGGGGTTTGTTCTTCCACAGCTTGCGCCTGAGCGGGATTTATACCACCCCTTATAAAACCATGGAGAACCAGCAATTTTCTCATAGGCAGTTGATGGCCAGTCTGATTGAGTATCTTTGATTCCGCCCCATCCCCACTGCGAGATAGTAAAACCACCGGACGTTGATGCATAATAGGTTGTTGCTGGTTTCCCATCCTTTACAAGCACCCATCCTCTTGTTGCACGTACCGCCTCTGCCCATTTTCCAGTTTTTAACTGAGGCTTATAAACCTGGCAGGACTCAGTTGGACATATTGTACCAGCTCCTCCATTAGTAACTGCTAAAGCGTATGAACGAGCAGCAACGGCTTGGGCTTTAAGGGCTTCAAAACCTCCATTATCTCCCCATGATTCTGGAACCTCATAGATTCCCAAAAGATAATTCTCTTCAAAAGGGATCCTTCCATATCCGCTTACTCCTATCGTTGCGGGAACGGGATAATCTTTCCTAAGCTGAGCACCTTGATAATATGCCAAAAGGATGTTTTCAGCAGATTGTCCTGCTTTACTTCTCCCATAGGCCCCGTACTGACTCATTCCTGTCCTGTGGGGCGCCCCAAATGAGAAAACCGCAAATGCGGGTCTAAAACCAGGGTCGCAAAAGTTAGATGACCCTGGCGCGCCGGAACATGGTTCAAGTGTTGGTGGTGTGTCTCCAATTGACGTCTGAAACCCTCCTGCTTTAAGTGCTAAAAGCTCCTCCTGCTTAGCAGAAAGGGTACTCAAATAATTTTCGGTCTTCTCAACTTCTTTTGCCAAAAAGTTCGCTCTTTCTGATACCTTGATTCTAGATGAAGAAAGGGAAGCTTTGTTTTTCTCTAAATTATCCTTGTCAGAATGAAGCCTAACTAGGTCCCTGGCATATGCTTCCATCGTAATCACATCACTTGAGGCAGCGCGTGAACGAAATATAATCTCCCTAAGGGCCTCGGCCGCATCTGAAGCTGACAAAAAAGGAAGAATTGGGTCATAAATCCTCAAAAACTTATAGTGATTCAGGGTCTTTTCCTTGAAAATTTCCTCTGCAAATGCAAGGTCTACCTCGCGCTCTTTGATATCTTTTTCTATCAGGCTTAACTGCCTGGAAATCCCGTTAATTCTTTTTTCCAAAGACGCAATCTGAGTCTTTAGATCTGCCAGCTCCTTCTTGTTATATTCATGAGCAGGTTTCAACGCATTTATTTCGCTTTCAATTTTGGCAACACAAAAATCAACATCTCCCACTGAAGGATTGTTGCAATCAGGCTCTGCATAAACTCCAGAAAAAGTACCAAGAAAAATGGCTATAAGCAGAAATCCTTGGATGAACAGATAAAAGTGAAGTCGACAAATTCTTTTTCTTACCATCCCCATATAGCAACAATTATATCAGATGTCCCTGGGGGTGGCCTGAACTGTAAATGCTGGTGACTTTTCCTTCAGCCAATTTGAAAAAGAATAGCTCTCTTTGGGAAAAATGAGTGTATCTTCACTATCAGAATTGGCCATCTTCTCTACTGCAATACTCTGGTAACCTCCCCCGGAAGTAGTATCAAGAAGCCTTCTATAAACCTCCAACCTTCCCTCTTCTGTGCCGTCAGACCCATTAGAAACTAAGTAACTCTCGGCATTTTCTGCCGATGGGAAAAAACCAACAAACTGAGGTTTTGATTTATACACTACAGCTTCCTTGCCTTTTTCCTTACCTTTTTCTGGAATTTTGACAATTTTGATTGGAGTACGTACCAGCTCTTGAGTATTAGGATTGTATCTATATTCATATTACCTTTGTCCGCCCAGATAGCTTCCTATACTAAAGTACCAGACCTTGGTTTCACCTGCGGCGTGATTTGCATCTTTTGTTTTATGTATAAACCTTCCTCTTCTAAACCTAGAAAGCAAGCGACTTACTAACGATCCAGCTTCATTCTTGACACGCGCAAACAGCGACTGGCTGCCTGCTGGTTTATCATCAATAGTTTTATCTTCTCCGGGGAATATGTCTAAAAACTTTATGTCGTACCCCAAATGCACCGGGTTGTCTTGTTTCTTAAACGCAAAGTACTCTTCAACTATCCTATCTACATCTTTTCTTGTTACTGCACCTTCAACCAATACTTATTACCACCTTTATCCGAACCATCATCATTCACGGACTCAATTGTTACTTTTTTACCGTCGAAATAAACCAAAAGGTATCCACCGTAACCGGTAGCCAATGGCTTCTCTCCTTCATAATCAACTTCCCGAAGAGAAAGTTTTTTGTAGTAGAAAGCTCCTTCTCTTTCCCAAGGTCTTTTTTGGCTTCCAATTTCTCCAACTAAATCATCAAGTTTCTGCTTAATGTGTTCAAGTTCCTCAGAATACCCTATCTTGGCATTAACACCAAGCTTTTTTTCTCCTTCAATTTTTCCTCTAAAATACCTTATATTCTCCTAGTAAGAGGGACTATCTTGTTTTGCAGGTTGTCTTAAAAATAACTCCGTAGCTACTTCAGCAAAAAAATGCTGTAGCCAGCTTGAAGTCTGGAGATAATTGTTGGAAAAATCAACCGATGGCTTTTCCAGAAAACCCCGGGCATTCTGCCTTTCCACAAAAGCCTGAAGTGCACGCAAATAAAGATCCAATTGCTGGTAACTTCTTACATTATCTTCAAGGACACTGTCCACACCACCTTTGGTCAAGCTGGGGTAATTGAGCATAAATCTTTTGAAATTTTCAATAAGATCCTTCTGTGAACTATATACAAATCTTATGAAATCAGGTAGAGAAGCAATCTTCTGTTCAACCAGAAGTTTATCCAGATACTCCTCAAGTGGGGTTGTCTCTTTTGGTATTGTAGATTTTGCCTCACCAATACCTTTTTCTACTTTAGGAAGAGCTTTGTGGATATTTGCCCTTGCCTCTAGAGTGGCGGGAACTTCCAGATTTCCTTCTTCTCCCACTACAACACCAACACCTAATTTTTTAAACTTGGCCTGAGTTTCCCCGGTAACCTTGCTCCACAACGAATCCCCTATGTACTCTCCAGTAGTGGGATCAAACCCAGCAGCTTCTCTTGCTGCTTTATAATACTCGTCTCTCCTAGCATCCTCTGCCTCCTGCGGTGATTGTTTTTTTGCTAGACCTTGAGGCTTGCCTGGAGCTAATTCGCTAGTGTCCTCCCCCATGTATCAAATTATCCCATCCATCCGATTAAAAATCAATTTTAGATAAAAAAATGGCAGGACAAGTTTATAAGTAGTGTATCTTCCAGACAAAATATTATAATATTTATTAGATATGCCAAAAATCGTTCCGCCAACAAAGAAAATTACCTTTTTACTCCTCATTATCATTTTATTAGCAATTCCCACGAGAACAATATATGCGCAGGCTGCAAATCAATCGACCGACATCATCTGCGGAAGTAGTAGTATTAATACAGCTATAGGTTGCATCCCCACTGGTTCACCAAAAGCTTTTGCAACTTTTCTTCTAAGGTGGATAATAGGGCTAGGGGGATTGGTTGCAATGATATTTACTGTCTATGCAGGATTTCTTATCCTAACCTCAGCGGGAAATCCCAAGCAGGTAGCTGCTGGAAAGGAACTGCTTACTGCAGCTATTTCAGGACTTATTCTTCTTACTCTTTCCCCATTCCTTTTGAGATTTATTGGTGTTGATGTACTGGGACTTCCCGGTTTTTGAAATTTAGCCTCCAATCTAGAATATATGATATATTAAATAAAACATGATCAAAAAAATCCTTGCTCTTTTAATAATATTCACCCCAATTTTCTTTATCCAAAACAAATCCGCCTCGGCACAGACCTGCCCCCCCCAATATCAATACTGCGCAATATGTAGTAGTGTTGGGGGAGCTTGTACAATCACAAGGCAGTGTCCAAGTGGTTATAGACCAGAAACTGAAAATTTTTGCCAGGACCCAACAGGGGCCGAGTGCCTAAATACTCTTTACAGTGGCTGTGTCCCTGTTGCACCTCCTCCATCTGAAAACTGCCCTGCCGACCGTCCAATCTGTTCCCAACTTAGTGATCCAAACGAGTGCTCACGAAGCGGTGGCAGCGTAGCAAACTGTACCACAGCTGGTGGTGAAAGAGGAAACTGTTGCCTACCTGGCCAAACAACTTGTCCAGCATCTCATCCAAACTGCATCTCCACCGCTGCCAACGAATGTACAAGGGCAGGAGGTCTAGTAAGAAGCTGTGCCATATCATCAACATCCACAGGCAATTGCTGCACGGCTGAACCCGCTGCGGGAGATTGCGGTGGTCATTGTCAAATACCATGTGGTAGCGTGGGGAGCTATACTTGTACTCCCCCAAACTCGCTAAGAAGAATGAATGACCCCCTTTGGGGAGGAACAGGATTCGGATGCTGTTCTCCATCAGATCCGGAATGCTTACAGTGTAGCTCTGGTTCAGTCCCGGTTCCTCCCGATGTAATCACTATCAATGACCCCCGTTGCGGAGATAATCAACAGGGAATAGACACGGCAATCGGATGTATACCGGTTGGCCTGCCAAAGGATTTTGTTGAATTTTTTCTAAGATGGGCACTCGGACTGGGAGGTCTTATTGCAATGATTTTGATTATCTACTCAGGATTTCTTATCCTAACCTCAGCGGGAAATCCCAAGCAGGTGGCAGCAGGAAAGGAACTACTTGCTGCAGCTATTTCAGGTATCCTTCTTCTTGCACTTTCTGCATACCTTTTGAGATTTATTGGTGTTGATGTACTGGGACTTCCCGGTTTTTGAAATTTACTGATATATATGCTTGCTTTTAGTAGTTCTGATTTACAAGAACTTTCAAATATTGCCGCCCCAAGACTGGAGGGTGACACTATCGGTTCTATAGTATCCAACGTATTCAAATCTTATTTTCTGCCTGCAGTAGGAATTGTTCTTTTTGTCTACCTACTTCTTGGGGGATATGAAATAATGACATCTGCTGGCAATCCCAAAGGGCTTGCATCAGGGAAAGGGAAGAT
>JAGUZK010000029.1 GCA_020060845.1 Candidatus Woesebacteria bacterium | reverse complement strand
GTATTATACTTAAATTCCTTAATATCTTCAGTTACTTTCTTTATAGTTTGATGCATTTTGACATCTATTTTACCTCTAACTTCAGGTGACAGCCCCGAATCGTCAAAACTATTAAATACTCTCCAAATTCTATCGACAAATCGCCTCATTCCCTCAATTCCAGTATCACGAAAATCAGGAGATCCATCCATCGGCCCCATAAACATTAAGTACAGTCTCAAGGTATCAGCACCAAATTTTTCAACATAATGATCGGGGTTGACTACATTTCCCCTAGATTTGCTCATCTTTGCACCATCCTTTATCATCAGTCCATGAGCAAAAAATTTTGGGAAAGGTTCATCAAAATCTAATCTCCCAAGATCAAACAGAAACATAGTCACAAACCTAGAGTACATAAGATGCAAGAGTGCATGCTCAGCGCCACCAAAATATAAATCTACCGGAAGCCATCTCCTGGTAATTTCACTATCAAAAGGATATTTACTACTACTTTCTATTCCCACACTTGGGTAGCGTAAGAAATACCACGATGAGTCTAAAAATGTATCAGATACATCCGTTTCCCTTTTTGCATCGCTCCAGCAATTTGGGCATTTGACCTCATAAAATTCTGGGTGTTTAGCCAATGGCCCACGCCCCGACCCATCTGGCTCAAAATCCGACACTGCGGGCAAAACAACCGGCAATTCATCTTCAGATACTGGAAACCAACCTTCAGAATTCCAATCATCAAAAATCCCCGCAACACCTTTTAACCCAGATAACCAACCCTTCCCTTCATTGGTATCAAACCATCTAATCCCACTACTAGCACATTTTGCACAGTAAATCATAGGAATTGGGGGACCCCAATATCTTTGCCTTGATATTAGCCAATCGCGCAAATGGTAATTTGTGGACCTTTTTCCTATACCCATTTCTTCCATATAGTCAATTATCTTTAGCCTTGCTTCCTCTGTTGTCATGCCATCCAAGAAACCAGAGTTAACCATTACCCCCTCACCCTCATACACTTTCCCCACCTCTGATATTTCTGAATCATTACCATCATTCTTCTTGACAACTCTGACTACTGGCAAATCAAACTCACTAGCAAACTCAAAATCTCGTTTGTCATGCCCCGGAACTCCAACAACTGCACCAGTGCCAACATCAGCTATGACAAAATCCGCTACAAATATAGGCATCTTGCGGTTATTAAGCTCGTTTATTGCATAGCTTCCGGTGAATACTCCTGTTTTTTTCCTGCCTTCTTTTATTCTTTCTTGATCTGATTTATTCAGGGACTCTTGCACATATTTTCTAACTTTTTCAATATTCTCAGATGTTGATAAATCTATGCAAAGTGGGTTTTCGGGAGCAAGTACAATAAATGTCGCCCCAAAATTGGTCTCAGGGCGAGATGTCCATACTACAATCTCTTTATCACTGCCATCTACACGGTAGGTTATATTTATCCCCTCCTTCCTACCAATCCAATTTCTCTGCGCCGTCTTAATCTTATCCGGCCAGTCAATTTTGCTAAGATTTTCTAATAATCTATCAGCATATCTTGTGATCCTAAAAAACCATTGTTCCAGATGTTTCCTCTCAACTGGCGTTCCACATCTCTCACAAACCTGAAGTCCTTCAGGAACTTGATCAAAACTTCCATAGCCTTCCGGCAGCTTACCTGCTTTTTGAGGAGACATCACTTGTTCATCCGCAAGGACAGTCTTGCACGAAGGGCACCAATTGACAGACGAGCTCTTTCTGTAAGCAAGGCCAGACTTAAACATCTGCAAAAACAGCCATTGTGTCCATCTGTAGTAATCTGGGGAAGACGTCGTAACTGTTCTTGTCCAATCATATCCATGACCTAGACTCTTAAGTTGGGATTCATAGCGTTTAATAGTTTTGCCTAGCATCTCCTGAGGAGTCATCCTGACCTTAATTGCATAGTTTTCTGAATGTATACCAAAAGAATCATAACCAATAGGCTGAAAAACCTCATACCCATTCATCCTCATAAATCTCCCAAAAACATCACTTCCCGTAGAAGCAAAGGCATGTCCTGCATGAAGTCCCTCGGCAGAAGGATAAGGGAACATCCAAAGATTGTAGAACTTTTTATCTCCACTCGATATCATATCTTTGGGATAATAGATCGATTTTCTTAACCAGATATCCTGCCATTTAGACTCGATCCTAAGATGGTCATAATAGGAGATGGAGTGTTTTCTTATATGTTTATCTTTTTCTTTCTTTAACATGTCAACCTATTCTTTCTTCAAACTTTGGGATAAATTATATTGCAAGACAGAATGCTTTGCAAAATAATCACACTACTTCCATTTTTTCCGAACTAAATTTTCTTATAGTAATAGATATAGAAATCCTATAATATAATTAGTATATAACTGATGCAACAAAAATGGTAAAATTATCTGCTAAATAAAATAAAAGATATCCCTTAAAAGTAAAGATATCAAAAATTATCAAATGCCTTATTTTTGGCTTTTAACAACAAATATTTTTCTTAGCATTTCATTTACATGAGTGCTAATAGCGCAAATTTCTTGGTAAAAGGACAAGCTATTCTACACACTTAATAAATCTAAACCTGTCCTTTTTATTGATATCATATAGCCCCTTTTTTCCTAATCTCCATTTATTTTCACTATGTTTTTCACAAACAATTTACATATTGTTGCATACTTTTTACAACTTGTCTCCGTTGCCTTCTACATTACTTGCTAATGACTCGATCCCAACATAGATCTCTACATTATCTTTTCGGACCCTCATCAACCCATTTGTTACAGGTAATTCCCTAACCGCTCCGCCCAGCTCCCTGATAATTAGTTTATTCTTAATTAGAGAGATAAAGTTGGCATGTTGAGGCAGAACATCGAATTTGCCTTTTTTATTATATGAACTAACAGATGCGACCACTCCGTCAAAAAGGGTGCCCTCGCGCGATTTAACTAGCAGGTTAAACTTATACATTCTCTAGCTTTATATCCGATATGCTGCCAATAAATCGGAACTTATCTTCTGGGATATGATCATATCTCCCCGAGATTATTCCTCTTAGGTCCTCAATTGCAGTCCTAACATTTACGTACGCTCCCTTTTGACCTCTTTGCCCCTCCGTAACAAAAAAGTTTTGGGTCATG
>JAGUZK010000060.1 GCA_020060845.1 Candidatus Woesebacteria bacterium | reverse complement strand
TACCCTATCTGAAAAACCCCTTGAGTCTAAGTCTATTTATGATATAGTCGTAACAATTGGAAAAAGAAAATCCAGCTAGGCTTCTTAATATCTCTATACTGTAATTATCTTGTCTTTTTTAGTAAAATATAAGCTATTGCCGAGGTGGCGGAATGGTAGACGCGCAGGACTTAAAATCCTGTTTCACAAACTGTGAAGTGTGGGTTCGACTCCCACCCCCGGCACTAAAAACTAAATCAGCCTCACATATTTAATTATCGGAGTGTGGCTCAGCTGGTAGAGCGCGCGGTTTGGGACCGCGAGGTCCCCGGTTCGATCCCGGGCACTCCGACACGAGAAGGTTATAGAATCACCCAACAGGCAAAAAATTGCACACTTGTGATAGAATAATTTTATGGATAATCCCGGTGAAGATTGTCCTAGAAATTACTATCCGGCAATTAAAATTAATATTAAGTTAATAAGCGCAGAGAGGGTAAAGTTGCTTCTAACAGAAAGCCCTTACATTAGCCTAATCACTAATGATATCGTTGCTGAGAACAATTTCTTTACACACAACCAGTGTCTGCTGGCTTAAAAAGTATGATTAACCTTGCTGTAATATTTGGGGCAAGGTCAGCTGAGCATGAAGTTTCAATAATCTCAGCCGTCCAAGCTCTTGACTGGATAGATAAGAAAAAATATAAGCCGTACCTTATTTACCTTGATCATGACAATAACCCCCTCCTTTGCAAGTGGCCTAGAAAAAAAGATTTAAGCACTTTTATTGAAAAAACTATTAAAAATGATAACAAAATTGAGTTTGTTAAAGGCGGTATAAAAGCAGGAAAACTTTTAAGGAGAATAATAAAAATAGATGTAGCTTTACTGATAATGCATGGTGCATTTGGAGAAGACGGTAAAATCCAGGGACTGCTTGACTTCTATGATATTCCTTACACCGGTTGCGGAGTATCAGGAAGCGTCTTGGGCATGGATAAAGTTTTATCAAAAGAATTGTTTGCTGAAATAGATCTACCTGCATGCCCCTTTGTTTGGTTCTGGGACAATGAATTTGAAGAAAACAAAAAAAAGACAATAAAAACGATTGAGAAGAAATTAAAATATCCAATATTTGTAAAGCCAGCAAACTGTGGTTCAAGCGTAGGTATAACTAAAGTAAAAAACAGAAACGAATTGGAAAAAGCTATTAAAAAAGCTTCTAAATTCGACCATAAAATTCTACTCGAGCAAGGTATTGAGCAATCAGTTGATATCAACTGTGCGGTTATGGGAGGCTATGAATTAAAGACTTCTGTTTGCGAACAGCCTATTATTGAGGATGAATTCTTATCTTTTCAAGAAAAGTATTTGAAAGGGGGAAAGACAAAAGGAATGGCCGGACTTTCAAGAATAGTACCTGCTCCTATCCCAGACAATATTTCCAAAAAAATTCAGGAGGCCGCTAAAATAGCATTCAGAGAGATTGGTGCCTTTGGAATGGCAAGAATTGATTTTCTTTATCAGCCAAAAACAAAAAAATTCTATATAAATGAAATAAATACAATACCTGGATCTCTGGCCTTTTATCTGTGGCAAGCAAGTGGTGTTGAACCAAAGAAAATGCTAGACGAAATGGTATCCATTGCGCTTGAAAGGAAGAAAGAGAACGCGTCAGTATCTTTTTCATTCAGAAGCAAGATTCTCGAGAAAACAAAGCTTTAAAAATAGTGATCCGGCAACTCGTTTTCAATTAAAATAACTGCTGGTGGTCTAATATGCGGCATAAGCCAATCCTGAATGTTGCTTTTACTGTCTGCAAACAAAATTTTTAGATCTTTATTTTTAGCTGAATTTGCTCCTCTCCACAAAGCCTTCTTATTTGTATCCCCAACAATCACAAATATGTCTACAAAATTAGCAGCATATTGTGCTGCCTCAAAGTTCAATCTGTACTGCTCTTTTCCAAGCTCTATCATGCCCGGCGTTATCAATATTTTCTGCCCTTTGTAACCTTTGAGCTTGTCAACAGCTCTCTTAAAACCAAGAGGATTTGAATTATAAGAATCATCAATTACCAAAATATTTTTGTTTTCTTTCTTTTCCTCAACTCTATGGGCAACACCTGGAAAATTTCCTAATCTTTCTCTTATATCTTTCAGACTAATTTTCATAGATGAGCCTATTTTTTCTATCGTCTTATCAAAATCTATAAAACTATGGGATAACTTTGGAACAAAAAGATTGTTCTTATCCGAAATAAAAGGAATTAACTCCGATTTAGCTTCTTTTATATTTTTCAAGCTTCCAAACCTCTCAAGGTGCATCCAGCCAAATATGGTTATAACACCATAATCAGGCCTAACAAGCTCGCAGATTTTTCTGATTTCTCCTTTTTTATAGGCTCCAGCTTCCAGAATAAGAACTTGGTGTTTTTTGCTCAAATTCTTAAGAATCAAGGAGGCTATTCCTACCCTTGTATTAATATTTCCCGGCGTTTTAAGAATATTGTATTTTTTTTCAAGAACAAAGGCTAGCTTTTCTTTAAATGTAGTCTTACCATAACTACCTGCGATAACTATCCTTTTAAGTTTCGGGTGAAAAGATAACTTTATTTTTGCTAAAGATACAATAATTTCTTCCAATAACCTGAAAGTAATACCTATAATCTTATTTGATGTGCCAACAGCCTTTTCTTGACCTAAAAATGGCAGAAGTAGAAAAGAGATGGGGAAAGTTAAAATAATCCTAGGAGTAAAAACCAATTTTTTCTTTATTTCCTCAAGAGAGTCAATTTTGTTTTTTTCAAGCCATTTGTAATACCTTTCTGTTTGATACTCTTCAAGCTGTAAAAGATAAAGTAATTTTCTCAAATTTATCATCATTTCTTTATAAAATTATCTATAAGAGAAGCTATCCTTTTAGGATTGTCAACAAAAGGAAAGTGGCCTGCGCCTTTTATTATTTTAATGCAAGAACCTTTAATAAGACTATTAATAACATAGGCATCTTGAACTGGTAATTCTTTATCGTCTTCTCCCCACAATATCAAAGTAGGAGTTTTTATTTTAGCAAAATCATCTCTTAGATCCTCCTTCACTATATTCTTAAAAACAGGAAGTATTACCCCCGCTTCTTTGTAGTCTCGGCTTAGCAATAAATCTCTAAACCCACAAAAAAAAGGAACCCTCTTTAGCAAAGGCAGAAATGGATAATAAAATCGAGGATGCAGTATTCCGGAAGATGAAACGAGTATTAAACTCTTCAACAAACTTGGATAACGGCTAGCTACTAAACTTGCCACCTTTCCACCAAAAGAATGGCCTACCAAGACAAGTTTTGAAATCCTTTTTCTCTTGATCCAAAAATAAATTAGATCCGCATAATCATAAGAGTTTTTCAAATCGGGGTTAAATGGCGATTTCCCAAAACCTGGCATATCAAGCAGATAAATTTTGTAACTTTTATAAAGATAAGGAACAAGACTCAAAAATGATTTTCCATTTTGCTGCCAGCCATGAAGAAAAATCAAAGCCGTTTTTCCTTTACCAAAGGAAATAAAATAAATGTTGTTTTTCACAACCAAATTTTACCACAAAACAAGAAAAGGAACCCAAAACATTCAATTATTGAATAACAAAGTTAAAAAAAATATAATATTTAAGTGTAATTAAGCGGGATTAGTTGAGCGGTTCAACAGCTCCCTTCCAAGGAGCAAAGACGGGTTCGACTCCCGTATCCCGCTCCTGAACATGAGAGTCAAAGAATTAATTAGGAGAATAGATTCTGATTATCGAAAAAGCAACTTTTCAGAAGGCCAACCATTAGACCCCATCTTTCAATCTGTCAGAGAAGAAACATTAAGACTTATAAAAGGCGCTTGTGAAGACAACTCCAATCTCTATCCTTCTTTTCCTGAATATAATGGCTGTCGCATCTATCAAGGCCAAATTGAAAAAGAGTCAGATGGAATGTGGTATGTTAGATTTGAGGTTCAACTTGTCGACAATCAGCCGTATTACACTTCTGGATGGGAGATTAAATTTTCGAATATAGTCAGTTTACGCGGAATAAGCATATGCAAAACATCACTACAGTTTGTTGCTATGCAGATTTTATATGAAAATCAACGCTCGAGAAGTCCCAACCCTTTTGAGGCGTATTGGTCAAAAGATAATTTGCCAGGAAGGCTAGCGGAATTAAGACAAGTTGTTGTATCCAGTGCCAACCGTGTTTATACTTTTACCTCTCCCACCCAACTCAGTCGTGGGTCTCAAGTGACAGTGCCAGGTGCAGATTTGACATTGCCAGTCTATTTCGAAGACACCTACAGACTACCAAACTTTTCTAGATAATTTCTCTCTTATCTAGCACCAAATTCTAATTAATCTTTTCCATTTCTGAAAAAAATTTTCTTTTGGCAAACTCCGTTATAAGAAAATAGAGCACAAGATCTCCAAAGATCAAAAGCCATATAATAGAGGACAAAGACTCAAACTGAAATAATCGCCAGCCTAAAAATGGCATAAATATCACAAAAATGATCGATGCCATGCTTAGTGCGACCAGAAAGCTTGAAGGCCTACTTTTGTAGAAAGGGAGCCTAGTTCTAATGACAAACGTAACAAGTATCTCAGAGATAGATGACTCAACAAACCAAGCTGTTCTAAAAACTTGAGGCGGAGTATTCAAAAAAAAGATCATTGGTACTATAAGCATTAAATCAAAAAATGAACTGACAAAGCCATACGAAATCATAAATTTCATAATATAATTAATATTCCATCCCCTCGGTTTTTTGAGCATATCACTATCAACATTATCGGTTGCCACTGCAAAAAGGGGAATATCACTTACAAAATTGTTAAGAAGTATTTGGCTCGGAAGAAGTGGAATAAACCTGATGAAAAGTGATGAGACTGCAACAGTGAACATGTTCCCATAATTCGCTGAGATTGTATTTAAGATATATTTCATTATATTTGCAAATGTTTTCCTTCCCATTTCAATTCCAACAGACAGTACATTAAGGTCTTTTTGCAAAAGCACAATATCACTCACATCTTTTGTAATATCGCTTCCACTATCTACAGAAATGCCAACATCAGCTTCTTTTAGGGCCCCAACGTCATTGATTCCATCTCCTAAAAAGCCAACAATATGACCTTCGTAATTTAAAGACCTAACAATAGCATACTTTTGCTCAGGAAAAACCCTTGCAAATACCTTTTTCTCCCTACAAGCGGCGCTAAAGTTACTTTCATCGAGTCTTGAAAGTTCTTCTCCTGTTATCACCTCATCTTCAGAAAAATCAAGACCAACCTGCCTTGCAACGCTTGTACATATAGCCAAGCTGTCACCGCTTATTATCTTTAATCCAACACCTAAAGACTCAAACCTATTAATAATCTCTCTTGCAGACTCTTTAACAGGGTCCTTAAAAAGTAAAAATCCCAAGAATTCCATTTTGCTTTCGTCCTCTTTTGAAGAATTAGCTTTTAAGAGGCGTTTCTTTGCTAATCCCAATACGCGATAACCCTCCAGATCATATCTATCACTTATATCTACAATTTTGTTGATGTAACTTTTTGTCATCTTCGTGCTTCTTTTGCCCAAGTTGACTCTCGAACAACAACTAAGAATTGATTGAACAGATCCTTTAGTAACTAAAAAGTGTTTGCCGTCCTCCTTATAGCAAACACTCATACGTCTTCTTTGATAATCAAACGTATTTTCGTTTATAAATTTCACATCAGATAGTATTTTCTTAGACTTTCCTTTGGCGTAGACCCAAATTGCACTATCATGAGGATCATATGTTAATTGATCAGATCCTATTGCAAAGCGGGTAGTACAGATCAAGGCCTCTTTCAACAGCTTCCTGTGGGATACTTTCCCTTGGATGTCAACTAGTCCAATCAAAGAAAACCTGCCTTCGGTCAAGGTACCAGTTTTATCCATACAAAGCGTGTCCATATTACCAAGATTTTCAACTGCTGATAGCCGTTTAACTATGACCTTCTTTTCAGACATCTTAAGTGCACCGCGAGAAAGAGAGACAGTAATTATCGCAGGAAGCATCTCGGGAGTAACCCCAATAGCCAAGGCAATGGCAAACAAAAAAGAACCAAAAACGTTCTTTCCCAATATCGAATTCATCAAAAAAATAGCTAGCGTCATAATAGCAATCACCTTAAAAATAAAGCCACCAAATACCTTTATTTGCTTCTCAAAATCACTTTCTGAAACATCTCTCACAAATTTCTCCTGACTTCTTCCAAAAAATGTCCGGCTTCCAGTTGCAACAACTACACCTTTACCAGACCCTGAAAATATTGTTGAACCGGCATAAACCACATTCCTTTGTGAGGATTGATCTTGAAGATTGCTAGAATGAGACTTGCCCTTTTCAACAGGGAGTGACTCGCCTGTAATAATTGATTCATTGACAGTTAATCCTTGTGCCTCAAAAAGCCTAATATCAGCTGACACCCTATCTCCAGATCTTAGTTGGACAATATCACCGGGGACCAAAAACTGGCTATTTAGCTCTATCCAGCTTCCATCTCTTAGGACTCTACAACGGTTACTTAAATATTTTCTAATTTTTTCAATTGAGTTTTCAGCCTTATATTCTTGCATGAAGCCAAAAACACCACTTATAATTACTAAAAACAAAATTACCAAAGCGTCTACGTTCTGACCAAGCAAAAAAGATAAAACTGAGGCAAAAATCAATACTAAAATAAGTAAATTACTAAATTGTTTGATAAATAATCCAATGAAGACTTGAAGCCTATTTTTAGCACGAAGCTCATTTTCTCCATATGTTTTGAGCCTTGAATATGCCTCCTTACTACTTAATCCTGTGGGGTTGATTCCAGGTCTTGCAGTCAATTTATTGAAGTCTGAGTCATGCAACCAAACACTTTTCTCCATTAAATATAATAATAGCCATGATAAACAGAGTTTACAATTTTACCCAATAATTTTTATTAAACTTGATATTTAGCAAATCAATGAAGAAGTGTAGTTGTTATTTTTCAAGAGGCTGCCCGCAGACTGCCCGCCACATTTCCAGTCATAAAAATCCTTTTCCTACAGAACGACTGTAAAGGACATTTGTTACGGTTATTTTTACGAAATTCGTCTCATGCCTTAAAAATATTGTTGTGATCTTCTGTCTTGTATGTCAAAATTATTTTCATACCTTCTCTACTTCCTCCAATCTCCGCTTTTTCCTTTTTAATTACATTAGAACAAATTATCAACTTTTCTTGGAACAATATTCATGTTTTAGCAAAAATGCAAAATTAAATTTGTGCACCCGGGGGGAGTCGAACCCTCAACATCTGGTTCCGAAGACCAGCGTTCTATCCATTGAACTACGGGTGCTAGATAGAGATATCTTCCCTATATAATTCAGATTATACCCAAATTAAGATATAATTTGAAGTTATGACAGAAATTGAAGATCAGATCGCGTCAATTGAGAAAGAAATCAGAGAAACACCCTATCATAAAGGCACTGAACACCACATTGGTCTTCTTCGAGCACGCCTTGCTAGGCTTAGGGACAAGTTACTTGAGCATGCAAGTAAAAAATCGGGTGGAGGAGTGGGGTATGCAGTCAAAAAGCAGGGGGACGCAACGGCAGTTTTGATTGGGCCTCCATCTGTTGGGAAATCGACATTGCTCAATAGGCTTACTAATGCACAAAGTAAGGTTGCTCCATATGCTTTTACTACGGTCTCGGTCATTCCTGGGATGATGTATTACAAAGATGCAAAAATTCAAATTCTTGATGTTCCTGGACTCATCGAGGGTGCAGAGGAAGGTAAAGGTAGGGGTAAAGAAGTGCTTTCAGTTGCAAGAGGGTCAGATCTTATTATACTTATCAGCGATATTAAAAGGCCACAGACTATCCAGAGATTAAAAGTATCCCTTGAGAGAAATGGAATTAGACTAAATAAAACTCCTCCAAAAATAAGGATTGTAAAACATACCTCGGGAGGAGTTCAAATAAAAACAAACATTAAGCAAAATCTCCCAATTGAATCTATTAAAAGAATTGCTTTGGAGATGGGTGTGAAAAATGCTGAAATAAGTCTTGATGAGAATGTCAGTATTGATTCATTGATTGATGCTTTATCTCCAAACCGAGTTTATATTAAAAGCATAAGTGTACTGAACAAGTCAGATGAATTTGCAAATGTGACTTCAGACGATGATTTACTTCTTATTAGCGCAAAGGAGGGGAATGGAATTGGTGAGTTAAAAGAAAAGATTTGGCAAAGCCTTGATTTTATCCGTGTCTATCTTATAGGAAAAGACGATCGACCCAACAATGCTAGCCCATTAGTTGTCAAACGCGGTTTCACCTTAGACGAGGTAGCACATATGATTGGCGAGAATTTTGCTGAAAGCGTTACCAAAGCTAGGATTTGGGGTAGCGGTGCAAAGTTTGCAGGCCAAGAGGTATCACTCACAACAAAAGTCCAAGAAGGTATGCAAATTAAGTTTATTTAGATTATGCTTATTTGATATAATACCTTCTAGGCCGAAGTGCTGAAATTGGCAGACAGGCACGCTTCAGGAGCGTGTGCTCATAAAACGAGCGTGCGGGTTCAAGTCCCGCCTTCGGCACACGGCCAACTTTAAGGTATTCCAAGCGCGGGTGGCGAAATTGGTAGACGCGCAGTCTTGAGGAGGCTGTGGAGTAATCCTTGCAGGTTCAAGTCCTGTCCCGCGCACGGACGCGTAGCTCAGCTGGCCAGAGCGTTCGGTTTACATCCGAAAGGTCCCAGGTTCGAACCCTGGCGCGTCCACAGATGAAAGATAAATACAAAGCGGTTTGGCTTTCTCATAGCTCAATATCTGACTACCTCAAATGTCCTCGTTTATATTATCTTCGCAACATCTACAAAAGTCCAAAAACCGGTCGTAAATTCACCATCATGACACCATCACTTGCTCTAGGCCAAGCGACACACGAAGTGATTGAATCCCTATCCGATCTTCCTGTTGACCAGAGGCTAAAAAAACCACTTTCAACCCTCTTTGAGGAAGCATGGAAAAAAGTAGAAGGAAAGCTGGGAGGCTTTTTTGATAAGCAAACTGAAGAAGAATATAAGCAAAGGGGCATATTAATGCTAAAAAACATCGAAGAAAACCCGGGACCAATCATCAATAAGGCAATAAGACTAAAATCAGATGATGGGTTACCTTACTTTTGGTTTTCTGAGGAGGAGAACATAATCTTATGCGGTAAAATCGATTGGATTGAATACATTGAAAGCTCGAATTCTGTCCATCTTATTGATTTTAAGACCGGTAAACTTGAAGAGGGGGAGGACTCACTGCAGCTCCCAATATATTACCTACTCGCACTAAATTTACAAAAAAGACCCATCTCGAAATTAAGCTACTGGTACCTAGATCGTGATCCTTTTCCTAAACAAAAGCCACTTCCAATAAAGGCTGAAGCCGAAGAAAAAATATCAAAGATTGCCCAAAGAATTGTATTAGCTAGGAAACTAGATCATTTTAACTGCCCGAAGGGGGGTTGCAAATACTGCTATCCTTTTGAACGAGTGTTGCGGGGGGAGGGTGAAATGGTATCAATCAGTAATTACGGACAGGAAATTTATGTGTTAAGAGACTGAATAGAAACTGGAGCGGGAAACGGGATTCGAACCCGCGACCTTCTCGTTGGCAACGAGACGCTCTACCAACTGAGCTATTCCCGCATCATCATGTGCCGAGAGCAGGAGTCGAACCCGCATCTGACGCTCTTCAGGCGCCCGCCGTGACCACCTTGGCTATCTCGGCAATTAAACAATTATAGCAAAATATCCAAAAATTAAGTAGCTTCATCCGGCGTACTAGGAAGCCTTTCTCTTCCCTGCGCGTCACGAATAGTATTTAGAAGAAGCCGTTTTAGTATTTCTGTAAAATTAACCCCGTACATATCTAATATATTTGAAATCGCAACATCGGCTTCTTTTGGTCCAAATGCAGGATTACAATTGCTGTCAATGAAGAAGTATCTCCCTGACTGGTCAAGCCTGACATCAAACTTTCCATAGTCATACATTTTTGTAACATCGAATGCCTTTTTGACATACTCCTTGAGCAATGGATCATCATACTTCTGGTAAAAAAAGGCCTCTCCTGTCTTGCTAATCCATTGGTCCTCAAAAGTCGAGAAAATATACTTATCACCGCGCCTTGTAAAAATCTTTTCAGCTAGATAGACTTTCTTATTTAATCCCTCCAAAAGCATGCATGTAATCTCTCTTCCTACAATAAATTCCTCAACCAAGACCGGCTGCTTATATGTAGAAATTAGAAACCTAAGCCTTTCTCGAAGGTGCCTCTCATTTTCAGAAACAGCATCCCTACTTATCTCAACACCCCCATGTATTTCATTTAATTTAGATATGAGAGGAAAGCGGAGAGTAGGATCAAGATAATCACTCGGGGAGTTAAAAAGCTGATAGTGCGGAACCGGAACACCATTTTGCTGAAGAATTTTTTTAACCAAAAATTTATTATAAGTAAGTGACAAGCCCAAAATATCACCTCCAGTGTAGGGAATTTCCAGTAATTCCAAGACACCGGGAATTGATGACGCCAAGCTCTCGTTACCTCGAACAGAATCGACCAAATTGATGACCATATCGGGTTTATCTTTTCTTAACCTATCAGAAAGATCTGCATTTCCAGGATACAGTACCACCTGGATATTCATTTTCTCCAAATAGGGGACAACTAAAGATGCATCACGTTTTGCGTCCTTTTCGGTTATGTATTGCTCCTCTGTAGGAAAATATTCACGCCTAACATCCGAATAAATTATTCCAACCTTCTTGGGTAATTCATAATTGTTAGTAAATTGACTTACTGCCCTTCCGTTTGCCATGTAAAACAATTATTTATACCAAAATAACCAATATTTTGCTAAAATACAATATACTTAAGGCCCGGCAAGCTCAATGGAGAAGCAAAGCTTGTCCATAGACTACCAGCGCCTCATAAGGCTCGGCCCTGTAGCTCAATGGATAGAGCAGTCCCCTTCTAAGGGAAAGGTTGGAGGTTCAACTCCTCCCAGGGTCACATCTTTGCAAATACCATAAGTATAAATAACAAATTTACAACCATCAAAGCATTTGCCCTTGCCACTATATAAGATGTTAAAGCGCCTGATTACTTTATTGTTTCCTATCCTAGTTATATTCCAATTTGTTTTACCCAAAAATATATATGCTACCCGAGATCCGCTCTCAACCCCGAATAACATTTACGGGATACATATCCACGACGAATCCGATCTAGAGGATGCAGCAAATCTCGTTAATAGCAACGGGGGCGACTGGGGATACGTAACAATAGTCATACAGAAAGGAGAAAGAGATCACAACCGCTGGCAAAAAATTTTTGACAAAATGCGCATGCTCCACTTGATACCAATTTTGCGAATTGCTACTGCGGAAAAAGACGGAGGCTGGGAAAAGGGTAATTTCAATGAAATTCCCGGCTGGGTTGATTTCTTGAATAACCTAAATTGGGTTGTTGAAAATCGCTATGTTGTTATCGGCAATGAGCCAAACCACGCTATTGAGTGGGGTGGGGAAGTAAATCCTGAGGAATATTCCGACTACTTACTTGCGTTTGCAAAAGCACTTAAAGAAAAAAACAAGGATTTTTTTATCCTCCCAGCAGCACTAGATGCTTCAGCTCCAACAAACCATCTCCACCTTAACCCAACAGAATTTATAAAGAGAATGGTCAAAAAAAATCCAGAAATTCTTGATATTATTGATGGCTGGAATTCCCATTCTTATCCAAACCCAGAATTTTCGGGATCTGTTTTTGATAAGGACAGTGTCTCTATCAAGTCCTATGTCCACGAAATAGAAACGTTAAAATCACTGGGGCTTAAGAAGGAACTCCCGGTCTTCATAACAGAGACTGGATGGGCACATAACCAAAACAAGAAAGAATTAAGACATATTCTTATTTCCCCTCAAGAAGTGGGGAAAAGACTTACAATTGCATTTCAAGAGGTTTGGACAGAAAAAAATATAGTGGCAATCACCCCTTTTATTATCAATTATCAAGGAGAGCCCTTTTCGAAATTCTCGTGGAAGGATCCTTCAGGAAGCTTTTATTTTTTCTACTTTGACATCCAAAACCTCAAAAAAGTCAAAGGAGAGCCATCTATTATCACCGATTTATCTCTGACTGCAATTCTTCTTCCACCAATCTTCAAAACAAATGAAGGAAAATTTGGTTACGCATTTGCCAAAAACACAGGTCAGTCTATCTGGATCAGGGAAAGGTCAACAAGATCCAAAAACGGCGTTCTATTTAAATTAATATATCCCCAATCAGTCCCACCAGGACACACAGGACTTGTATACTTCCAAAAAAAGCCCAGTTAAAAAGCCATATATCTTAAAGAAAGTAGCCAAAGATGATAAAATAGCATTAAATTGACAGAGGTCCCGTAGCTCAGTGGTAGAGCAGTCGCCTCTTAAGCGATTGGTCGAAGGTTCGAATCCTTCCGGGATCACATTCAGGTCATCTAACCTATATAAGTCATCTGGGACTGGGCAAGTATCACCTCATTGTCTATGTGATGTGGAGATCGCCAAGGTACTCAAAGTTAATCTTGTAAATCCAACCGGCTTCTAACTCTTTTCAGCTTAATTTCAGGGTGAGCCAATTTTCCTGAGAGACCTATAATATTTGACTTTTGAGTTATTTTCAGGTATAATTTTCTCTGAGTAAGTAGATGGAAGAGCGCGATTTGCTGCGCTTTTTCTGTCTTATTACCATTTTCAACTCTCTTGCACATTTACAAGTTGCGATAGTCCGAAGTTGATACCTTCCTGAGTTTCGAGTGGGTAGCATTTTTAGCATGAGTTAGCCTCGTGCTTGAGGTGCTACTCATTCGAGCAGCCAAACATTTTCTATAAGGATACAGGAGGTAAAAATGTTCGAAAGGATTAAGTTTTTTCTTGATAAGTACCGGATCATCATCAAGTGCTTGCTTTCCATCGTTCTTGTTGTATTGTTAGTTGTATTGTTAGTGGTTGCCCCTTTCATTGTATGGGCATCATGCGTAGTGACAATACACAGCGCATGGGAGGTGATCTTTAAGCAAACAATAACGTATCAGGAAGCAAACACTATCTTTTGGTTCATCATCGCCACATTCTTTCTTGCAGGTCTTGCATTTGGGGCAGGAAAAGCAGTATTTCACAACTAAGAAGTAATTAGACCTACAAGAGGCAACAAAGACTATTGCCACAAGCAAGAGAGACAAGCGCCAAAGGGCGAGAAAGATTTGTATATTGAAGGTATCTGTAGTTATACTATGTATAACTACAGCTGTGAGCATAACCCACTTACCTCAACTTACTTTCAATCTCAATTAATCCCAATGGCGCTTTTCTTTTGTCAAAAATGGTCAAACCAGTTCAAATCTTGTCTTCATGAAGAACTAGATCTCACCACCTCGACGGTAACCCATACCCCCCTCCAGTGGAATCTATGAAACATACACATAGGCAGGAACATGGACGTCAAATCGCCTGAAGGTCCGGTATAATCTAACTAACATAGAATGTTGTCAGCAAGTCCCATTCCGAGACAATCTGAATCACCATTAAGATTATCTTCTAACGTCCCAGTGTAACATCTCAAAAGACAATCCTTTCTGGAATACCCTACTTGTTTGTGGGGTTCCAATAAAAATTGACAGAGGATGCACGTCTAGGTTACCGAAGTTCAATAAAGTGGAAAAGAATGCAATATACTGTCATCACTCTAAAAGTTACACATATTAATTCATTTAGACATATATTGTACGTTACTAAGGATATCCCCAAGGATTAAAACTTGTGTGGTCAGTACTCTCTCTCAACTGCCTGAAAAAAATATCATTCATTTTGCCATTAGACCAAATTCCCAGTTGTCTTTCCATAACTTCCATTTTCTGCAACTTCTTTTCATCGATGGTAATCTCACCAGACATTATGGCTGCCAACGTATCTGCAGCATCTTCCCAGGGGCTGGTTACCCCATGGCAGGTAAAAAAGCCTAAAGGAGGACGCTTACAATCGTTTAGATTATCTCCATAGCTACCGTACCCCAGAGGTCCATATAGTTCCAAGAATTTATTCCACAGGGCGCCATCAACATCCAAAGTACTCACAAAATAATGAGCTAACTCGTGATGCAACGCATCTTCCTTCATAGAGGACAAATATATAATTGGTCTGCCAAAATAAGAAATATAAATTCCATCAGCACGGGTTGCCCTACTCCAAAGATCTTCCACTAAAATTACAGATAAATTATTCCTTTTTGGATCGGATACAGGATATAAATTGCTGGGGTACAAGCGAAGCAACGATAACACATGTTCCATAAACCCTAAACAATTTTGCTTGGGAACCCCCTCATAATATATTCCTTGTTGCTTCTCAAAATCTTGCTGATACGAACCACACTTAAGCTCTATCCCAAAATTCTCGTAGGCATAATTGCTCAAGTTTGAAATTTCGAGGTCCAGATCATTATCTTTGAAATCGCAGCCTCCCAAGGCTACAACTGATGCGAGTCCACTCAGACCCATTAGCTTAAGAAACATGCGCCTATCAAATTGTTCTCTATTCATACTCCCAAAAATACCAAAAATATGGGATAAATTATACAATATATTTAGATATTACTCAAGATTAGACGCACGGATACTGATCTTTGGTTACTAATACTTCTTTTTCATTTGATTAATTCACTAGATCCAAAAAAAGTTAGATTGTTTTGGTATATCTGCTATAATGTTATCTGGAATTCATGGATGAGGAATACAAGATGCCATTTAGCTTTTGGCGAAAGATAACTTTTGTCATAGTCTTTTTTACATTAGCCCCACTTACTCTCCTTTTCAGCATAATCTCTCTGTCTCTTATCAAAAATAATGATTTTGGGGAAAACATCAATCAAAAAAGACCATCAGCAATGGTCTACGCTTCCATCCCCCAAGAAGCCCCATTCATCACAACATCAATAGTTTCCTCTGACGCGAGAAAGGCTATAGTAGAAAAATTCCTATCAAACCTTAACTCTCCTATTGCAAACCTCGCAGGTTACATTGTTCAGACATCTGATAATTATGGTATTGACTGGAGGCTTATTCCTGCAATAGCTGCCAAAGAATCCGGCGCCTGCCGGGCAATCCCTGAGGAAAGCTACAATTGCTGGGGATGGGGAATACACAGCAAGGGCACCCTTAGGTTTAGTAGCTTCGAAGAAGCAATTGATGCTGTAAGCAAAGGACTTAAAGAAAACTATATTGACAAGGGATTAGTAACTCCAGAACAAATTATGTCACGTTACGCCCATCCTGATTCTACAACTTGGGCTGACGATGTAAAAGCCTACATTGATAAGCTCAAGTAATTGGCATTATGTCAGCCCACTACGATACATACGACTATCCCTCATACTGGATAGGCAGAGATTATGAACACAAATCAGAACTCATTGCACTTAACTCATTACTAAGAAAAATAAAAAAGATAAAAGTCATTGCTGAATATGGCGCTGGTTACGGAAGACTCGTACCAACATACTTCTACAGGGCTGATAAAATAATATTATCCGACTCTTCAGCTAGACTATTAAAACTTGCAAGAGAAAAATACAAATCCAAAAAAATTCGTTTTATACAATCTCGCATCGAAAAAATTGATAAAAAAATCAAAAAAGAGTCAATCGATCTTGTCATTCTAGTTAGAGTACTGCACCACATCAAAGACCTCGATAAAGCTCTGACATCTATCTATAAGACTCTAAAACCAGGCGGATTTTTGATCGTCGAATTTGCTAATAAGAAGCACCTAAAGGCGGTCATCAATCAGTTCATAAGAGGAAATTTGACCTATCCCATAGATATTTTTTCAAGGGACATAAGAAGCAAAAAAAACATCAAAAAAAAGACGCTTCCCTTTATAAATTATCATCCCGACTATATAAAAGCAAAGCTTGAGGAAATGGGATTTATAATAATTGATCGCATATCTGTCTCAAACATAAGAATACCTTTCCTAAAAAGGTATGTCACTATAGATCTTCTTTTGAAAATTGAAAAATTCTTCCAGAATCACTTATCTGTATTTAATATAGGACCATCCATTTTCGTACTTGCACAGAAAAAAGACTAACACTATATTCTGAATAAATTCCCACTTCTTCAGCCTTTTTCATAGTGGAGCCAATCTCTTGACAAATCCGATAGTATTATGCTATACTACAGCCACGTTCCAAGGCAAACCAAGTTTTCCTTGTGCAAGCGTTGGAATTTCATACCTGGAGGTATCTTCAAAAAAGATACCTCCTTTTTTTTGAGATATGGGAAAAACACTCAGAAATTTAAATATATTATTTATCACTTTGACAATGTTTTTTAACTGTGCCTCAGTAGTCTCGGCACAGGAGCTTTTTGTGCAAAACTCAGCTAAAATCCAAACATTTAATACAAATCTTGAGGATCATCGAATTGCAAAACTTGAGAGCTTTTTATCAAAATACAAATCCCCTTTGAGCAAATATGCTTCACACTTTATATATTATGCTGATCTATACGAAATTGACTGGAGGCTGCTACCCGCAATATCTGGAGTTGAATCAACTTTTGGAAAGAGAATTCCACAAGGATCATTTAATGCATACGGATGGAATGGGGGAAACTACAAGTTCAAATCTTGGGAAGACTCGATTGAGTCAATGTCAAAGAACTTGAGGGAAAAATATTACGATAAAAACCTAAAAAGCATCTGGGAAATCGGCAGGGTATATTGCCCTCCAAATCCACAATGGCCATATAAAGTTAGCTTTTTCATAAATAGGATTGATCCTACAGGAGTTGAATTCAGCCTCTAGCATAATCTGCTATAATACTAAGCAACGCCCCGGTGCTGAAATTGGCAGACAGGCACGCTTTAGGAGCGTGTGTCCAAAAGACGTAGAGGTTCAAATCCTCTCCGGGGCACCACCTCCAAACACTAATCTGCATGCGTTTTTCTTCTTAAAATTTGCCAAATGACTTCTGAAGTTCCCCAAAATTGAGGTACAATAAACTCTAGACCCTCAAAACTTCAAAATAAAGATTAAGGTATCTTCTGCTTGACATATTTTTTTTGAGTTGCAATAATGAAGTAATGCGAAAGGTCGTTTTATTTGTATCTTCACTCCTTACTATATTTGTCTTATCGCCGAGAATCATAATTGCAGGAAACACAAATGCAGAAATACCTCCTGAAGTACTTGAAAGAAAACGAATCAAGATGGAACAAAGGATTCTAGAAAAACAAAAACTGCTGCTTCAGAGACAAGAACAAATGCTGGAAAAGGCTCAAATAAGAAACCAAATTATGGCTACTCGACAGGCAAGACTTTCTGAGACAAGAAAAGAAAATATAAGACGATTCTATGATCATATTAAAGAAAAATACCTTGCTATGATAGAGAGATTAAATATCCTCATTTCAAGGATTGAGAGAAGGATCACAGAAATAGAATCTGAAGAAAATGTAAACCTGACCTATGCAAAGTCTGAGGTCGCAAGAGCCAAAAGCCTTCTTGAAGAAGCAAAAGCAGATATCACTGCAGTTGACAATACTATTGATGAAACTCTCAACTCCACAGATCCAAAAGGATCTTTTCAGATCATTAAAGATGCCCTTCTTGATATTAAAAAGAAGTTAGTTGAGATTCATAAAATTCTTGTTAAAGTCATTGGCAATATAAAAGGATTAAGAGTGGGGCAAAACAAACCATCCCCAACTCAGATGCCAACTGTCACACCAACACAATCAAGCTAAGTAAAATATGGCAAAAAAAACAAGTCTTACCGGAAAATATTTCGTAATCATACTACTTGGGATTGCGGTGGCTGTAATAATTTTTTCATTTAATTTTCTTTCCTCTAGACGCTATGAGACTCCGCCCTCAAATCCTGAGATAACCAAAATCAAAAACCAATCTCAAGACACAGAAATAGAATCAATAGAAAAGGATCTCAAAAGTACAGATTTTAATAACCTTGACAGTGAGCTACAAAACATTGAGAGTGAATTGCAGACCTCACTTTAGCCTCAAATGAAAGTTATCAAGCTGACTGGTGCAATCATACTAATTATCATAGCTTTCATTCTGTATTCAGTTTTATCTAAAAGCAGTCCCCAATACCCTGAACAATCGCCCAAAAATGATAATAAACTATCTCCCTCTGTAACAATTGAAGGGAAAACAATAAAAGTCAAAATTGCCCGTACTCCCGACGAGAAAGCAAAAGGGCTCTCGGGAACGAGATATCTTACCGAGGACGAGGGAATGCTTTTTGAATTCAGCCCAAAAACCAAGCCCAATTTCTGGATGAAAGACATGGTCATCCCAATTGACATAATTTGGATATCTGACAACAAAGTTATAGGTGTTGAAAAAAGTGTTCAACCCCCCTCTCCCGGAACTCCTGATGCAAGACTCAAGCTATACTATCCAACCTCAGAGGTAGATTATGTCCTTGAGGTAATGGCAGGTTTATCTGAAAAGTACAATATAACAACCGGTAGCACGGTCATACTTAAGCTCTAGGCAGTAGTAAACTCCTCCAATTCCTTGACTCCACCAAAAGCAATTCTATCAGCCACAGCATCCTTTGCAGAAAACATTCTTACCGGTCCGACTACAAAATTCCCCCAGCGCAAATTTATCCTATCCATAGCCTCAATAATCTTTTTTCTTTTTTCGCTATTCTCAAAAAGACTAAGCTGAAGACTATCTAACCTAACCAAATTAAATACAGACACAGCAATTTCCCTAACTGCCTTTCTGACAGGACAATCCAAAAGAAGATCAAATGATCTTCTGAAAATTTCTCGTGAATCAAAAAATTCGTAATCGAAAGAAACACCCTTATGCCAAAAGCTTCCATCTCTAAAGGATATCGCAAGATGGACACCCCTTGCTTTGTAGCCTGCGCTTCTTAGCCGCATACCAGTCTTTGCAACCAGTTTAGCTAAGATCGGAGAGAGCTCACTTGGAAGACAAAGGGGTCTAGGCAAAGCATATGAATTTCCAAAACTCCGCCTAGCAAAAACAATGTCGTCAATCTCGTATCCATGTAAACGCAAATGCCAGTAATAACCATTTATTGATTCAAAGGCAGCTCTTAATTTCCATACAGGGGCTTTGTAAAAATCAATAACACTGTAAATTCCCACCATATTAAGCCTTGCGGCATTTCTTAATTTAATATAAGGCAAATCTACTAGATCGAGCCTTGAATAAATTTCCAGAAAATTATTCTTACTAATCTCAACCAAGCCGTCCGGCTTTTGCAAATTAGAGGCTAATTTTGCCAAAAAACGGTTAGGGGCAATCCCAACTGAGACCCTAAGCCATTCTCCAATCTCCTCCCTTATCCTTGCTTTTATCTCAATCGCCACCTTGTGAATGTTACCTTCTTTGAGCACTGGATACCCTTCCAAATCCAAAACAAACTCGTCAATGCTCATTGGATAAGCTTTTGTCGTGTAACTATGCAAAAGATTTTTTAGCCTTAAATGTACATTTCTATACTTCCAAGGATCAGGGGACAAGACAATTAGACCTGGGCAAAGTTTTTTGCCATCCTTGACGCGTATGCCTGTCTTGACTCCATATTTTTTAGCTTCAATTGATGCGGCTAAAATACAGCCGTTGGGGGTAACATACGCTGCGACTGCAACTGGCTTTCCACGAAGCAGAGGATTAGCCTGTTGCTCAATTGAAGCGAAACAAGAATTAAGATCAATATGCATTATTTTTGGGGGTTCAGGGTTAAAACCAAGTAAATTCTTCATAACAATCTAAAACGCATAAGATTCCTCCCAATCCACATCACCTATAGACTATTATCAAAAGTCTCATCCAATATCCAATGTAAATTCTCAGTATTCAAAATCAATCTAAAAAACAAGGTCTTGCTGGCAACGCTAAAGACATGATAAAGAGTACGCCCTTCGTAATAAGAGTGATGAAATCCAACCTTTGACACAGGATAAACTCGATTTTTCCAAGTTAAGCATCTGGGGTAAACACGCCCCGTCTTACTATCATAAGCCATCAAAACAGATACGGGAGTAGAAATTTTATTTACCATCTTGGCATCATTATTATCTTCATTCTCTTTATACACCCGTATAAAACCCGAAGTCAATATGGCAAAATCAGCCCTTCAAAAGACACTACAAAATCCACTAAAATATAAAGAGAATGCAAAATGGATGAACTAGAACCACTAGAAAGGCGAAAACTTCCAGCACCTCCTAAGCTCAAGGACTTAATAGGTCCAAGCTTTATCCTTCTGGGTCTGGGTTTGGGAAGCGGAGAGATAATCCTCTGGCCGTACTTATCAGCAAACTACGGACTCGGGATAATATGGGCAGCAGTTCTTGGAATCACTTTTCAATTTTTTCTAAACATGGAAATAGAGCGCTATACCATCGCAACAGGTGAAAGTATTTTTGTAGGGCTAGCAAGAAAGTTTGGAAAATTCTCTCCTGTATGGTTTATCACCTGCACCTTTATCCCATGGATATGGCCTGGTATAGCAGCATCATCTGCAACAGTTATTGCCGCGTCTCTTGGCCTCTCATACTCAAGATATATGGGGGTTGCCATCCTTATAATTATTGGTGTTCTTCTATCAAGCGGCAATATTGTTTACAAGACACAAGAGCAAATACAGAAAGCTATTATTCTGATAGGAGTGCCTTTCATATTTTTTTTAACCTTATATTTTACAAAATCCGACGGCTGGCAAGCACTCTTTAAGGGAATTATCGGAGTAGGAGAGGGGTACAAGTTTCTTCCAAAAGACATACCAATTGCCACATTCCTGGGAGCGCTTGCTTACGCAGGTGCTGGAGGAACACTTAACCTTGCCCAATCATTATATGCCAAAGAAAAGGGCTACGGAATGGGTTTCTACAGCTCGAAACTAACAAACATCTTAAACAAAAAGGCGAAGTATTCTGACCTCGAAGGGTTTAAGTTTGATCAAACCCCCAAAAACATTCTTAGCTTCAATCTGTGGTGGAAAAGAATAAATATTGAACACGGCATAGTCTTTTGGATAACAGGCGCTTTGACAATTCTTATGCTATCCCTTTTTTCATACTCCACAGTTTATGGGACACAAAATATTGAGAGAGGAATAAACTTTGTCCTTCTTCAAGCTCTGTTTCTAAAGAACAACATATCTCCGTTTTTTTCTACCATATTTCTTCTAATGATCGGAATTATGCTTTTTGGAACACAATTCTCAGTTCTTGGGTCAACTTCAAGAATAATGTCAGAAAACCTGGTAGTCTATTCCCAGTCAAAATTCAAAATCAACAACCTGCCTAGATACTTCTTTTTCTTTGTCTGGTTACAGATACTTGCTGGAATTTTCATTTTCTTAAGTGGATTCTCGGAACCACTCAAACTCGTGACAACCGGGGCTGTACTAAATGCTTTATCAATGTTTGTTTACAGTGCTATGGTACTCATCACAAACCGTTCACTTTTACCTGCCAAGTTAAAAACAGGGCTTGTGCGGACTATGGTCATAATTTGCGCATTTGTTTTTTATGGACTTTTTAGTATTTACACTATATACCAGTACTTAGCTTCCTAATCTCAAATCGTCTGGAACATCGCCTTCATGAACCCTGCCAATCATCAAGAGCTTTTCCTTTAGCTCATCAATTGAATATTTAGCTAGATCAACATTGGATTTTTTACATTCAATTAAAGCCAAAATATACCTTCTCGCCAAACGTGCATCGTTTTTCCTTAGGAAATTAATAGGACCAGGTGGATCTTTGACCCCAAAAGTATCTACATAAAGTGTGGCAAAAAAAATCCCAAGTCCTATTCTTGCCCCCGTAATACTTTCAATCAACAAAGGATACTCCTGCCTCAGAAAAAACTGCCTCTGGGTGACTGTCACCTTATCTGGGCAAATTGTAATCACACTAGGAAAAAAATCAAAAGGGTAGACAGAAGTAGTTTTGAAGATAACCTTACTTGACTTCTCAATCATGAGGTCAAGGTCGCTCTTCTTCTGAGCAACGTCGCTAACATCATTAACCAAGAACCCCACCGAAGCTACCCTCGGCCTTAAAAGACCTGATCCTTGGTCAGTTTGTGCCATATAACTTGGGCACGTATACTGTATTATTATATAACAAGCATGAGAGTCAAATCTATGGCAACAACATTTATAATCCTTCTGTCATTTGTTATTGGATTTATTCTGGGAAATAAAATGCCCCAGACCAACATCAAAGAAAAAGATACTTCTGTAAAAGAAAAGGAAGAGAATTCCATCGATTTTAGCCCTTATTATTTAGAATTCATTTCCGATAAGATACATGAAGGGGTATTTAGAGTAGGGGAAAAATTATCAGACGGTGAAAACTTCAAATCATACCTTTTTAGGCTAGAATTTAAACCACGCCCAGGCTCAAATACTACAAAGATGACAACAGGCCTTATAAATATTCCAAATGTTACCCCTGCTCCAATAGTGGTGATGATAAGAGGCTATGTTGACCAAAAGATATATTCTACCGGTGTAGGGACAAGAAAAATGGCTGAATATCTTGCGTCAAGAGGATTTATAACTATTGCACCAGACTTTTTAGGATATGGAGGGTCAGATAAAGAATCAGAAAACATATTTGAGACTAGATTTCAAACCTACTCTACAGTCATCGCGCTTGGCAAATCACTTTCTCAGATATCCCAGTGGGACGGAAAAAATGTATTCATCTGGGGACACTCAAATGGAGGACAAATCGCGTTAGGCTGGATAGTTGCCCAAAAGCTAGATTACCCAACAGTACTATGGGCACCTGTAACAAAACCATTTCCCTACAATGTCTTATATTACACTGACGAATCCCCAGATGGGGGAAAATTAATCCGTCAAAATCTAGCAAAACTAGAAGAACATCACGACGCAAACAAATTTTCATTTGCCACCTACCCAGACCGGATTAATGCGCCAATCCAAGTCCACCAGGGGGCGGCCGACCAATCTGTGCCTGTTTCCTGGAATGACAAATTTGTTGCCACACTCAGAGCTTATTCAGCTAAACCCGAATATTATATCTATGAAGGCGATGACCATAACCTAAGCAAAAATTGGAACGTTGTTGCTGAAAGAACATTTAGATTTTTTGAAAAAAAGCTAAAATGATAAAAGGCTGTTGACATGGGCTTTTTTTTGGTAAAGAATAAACTATGAACTCTAAGTTTTTGATGAAGATAATCATAAATATTTTTGCACTTCTAGTGGTCTCCTACCTAGTACCAGGATTTGAATTTAGTGATATCTGGGCAACTATTGTTACGGCAGTTGTCATAGGAGTAGTAAACACCTACATTAGGCCAATACTTCAGGTTTTGTTCCTGCCTATCAGTATAGTAACAGTTGGAATATCTGCTTTCTTAATAAACGTTGTCCTCCTTTGGGGAGTAAGCTATGTTGTACCGGGATTTGAAATAGACACCTTCTTGACTGCAGTTATATCATCTCTTGTATTAGCTCTCGTTTCTACATTTCTTCATAAAGTAGTTGACACCAAAAAATAGCCTTGAGACTGAACGTTTCTAATCTCGGGATTAGACTGTAGTATAATATATATCATGCAAAAATTTATTAAATCTAAGTCTAACCCCAATTCTCCTGGACCAGGTTATAGGACACCTGATCATTTTCGTTCAAGCCGTTTTGGAAACCCCCAAAAGATAAGCATCACAAGACAAAACCAGCCAATAACCAAATTTAATCCCGCCCAGTTCAAGACGCAGCATAAAGGATAAAATGCCCCGCGGGTTTCCTTTAATAAAAGCCCCAAAATAAGCATAAGATTGCACCAGGAGTGTTCTTTTATGATTGGGGGGGCAATCTCCATTCTAGTAAGATATGTTTCTAGCAGATATCCTTTTAGAGATTAACCTTTTCACAAGGAATTTGTGTAAAAATATTTAACCCTTTATATCTTTGTACTTTATCGATATAATCAACTGTCTAAAGATGAATAAAAACTATACCTTAGCCAAAAGCGATGACGGGACAATTCAAATAACCTATACAATCCCATATTCCGAGATTGAAGATGCCAAAAAAAAGGCAGCTGAGGATTTGGGCAAGGAAATTGAGATTGCAGGCTTTAGGAAGGGCATGGCCCCCATTGAAAAAGTTATAGAGAAAATTCCGCACCAAACATTAATAGAAAACGCTTTACAGATAATACTTCCAAAATACTTTGCTAAAACGATCGAGCAGGAAGACTTAAAGCCGATTGTCTATCCTAAATTTAATATAATAAAAGCAGATGACCAAGAAGATTGGCAGATTACTGCAACTACAGCAGAAATGCCCGAATTTCCACTTGGAGATTATAAATCAGCTATCAAAGGCTCAACTGCAAAGATTTGGAAGCCGGGTGATAGCAATCAAGACTCTCCCAAGACATACGAACAAAAAGAGCAGGCAGTGATTTCGGCTCTTTTATCAACCTCAAACGTAAAAATTCCCAGGATGTTAATAGAGGAAGAGGTAGATGCCCGCTTGTCGAGGCTTCTTGAACAAGTTGACAGACTAGGGCTCACACTACAATCATACCTTTCATCAATTGGCAAAAAAATTGAAGATATAAGATCAGAGTACGAGAAACAGGCAGAGCAAGCTATCACTCTTGACTTTATCCTTGCTAAAATCTCCCATCAAGAAGGTATTTCTGTCACAAACGAAGAGGTTGATGAGGCAATAAAAATCAGCATCAACTCAGACCCCAGTCTTCAAAAGGAATTTGATTCTCCACAAAAAAGAAGGCTAGTAGAATCTATTCTTATCAAACGGAAAACTTTAAATCAATTGGTTTCGCTGGTTGGTTCTTAGTCCATTCACATCATTGCCTTGTGAGTCCTATAGTTATAGGTTGCTAAATCTGCCTTGATAGTGTATAATTTTGCCCAAACTTTAAAGCCACTATGGCAAAAGGAAAGACAAAGTCAAATCAACCAGGAGTAATCCCTAACCCGCTTGAGTCCTTAAACAACATAGGGAAAGATACTGTGGGGAAACTTAAAGACGAGGCTACAAATATTACAAGTGACTTCATAGAGCAACTTCTTGGTATTAATATCAAAGGCGCTTCGGGAGAAATTAAACCGGGAACATCCGTATCAATACAGGAAATTCTTCAAGCCAAACAACAGGGCAAAAGTGAAGCTAAAAAAGAATTATTTTTCGAAAGGACACTCATTGAGGAAGAAAGAATTCTTGCAGAAAGAAAGACAAACGAGCTACGAGTCCAGCTTAAGATGCTACAACAAGAAACTATTCTTGCAACCCAAAAACTAAAAAAACTCGCAAAAGAGACTCAAATTGCAGCTTTCCAATCACCAGCTGAACCTGGTCCCTATCATATAGCTTTTTTCAAGAAACTTTTGGAATACATAAAGTCGTTCAAGATAAAAATTGAAAGCGCATCAAACTGGCTGAGGAGTGCAAATAAAAGAGTAGCAAAGAAAAATATGTGGGGATTAAACTACAAAAAACATGGTGCAAAATACCTTCTCTCAAGCGAACACTTTGTTTCAAGGTCGGCAGGATAAATCTCTGTCTAATCAATAAACAATACTTGACAGGGTAAATCTAATACCTATAAAATATGCCTCATATCATGAAATCTCTAAACCTCATTATCATTAGTCTCGTCCTTTTTAAGGGCGAGGTCTGATGTGGTGAGGTAATTTTTATTTAATTTACATCAGACCTCTTCCAAAAGAAGAGGTTTTTTAGCTGGGAAAATAATTTTCATTTTTGCTAAAAAATATGTCATATCAAGAGCGGAGTATATCTATGGGGCTAAACTTGAGTGATTGTCTGACGTAGAATGATCGACACTCTTTCATTCCCGAATATCGCCAAGGAATGAGCCCTTTAGCTCTTTCCTGAGCTCCTTCCCGGTTTGGTCTATATCCTTCTTTGTTAAGCTAGACCAAACCAGGTTTGGATGGAAACTAATTTACCAAGACCAGGGTAATCTGCTACACTCTAAATATGAGCTGGTATCTTGCAGCTTTTTTATCGGCTTTATTTGCAGCGTTAACTTCGATTCTTGCCAAAATCGGAATAAAGGACATACACAGCAACTTGGCCACCGCAATAAGAACAACAGTTATCCTTTTTTTTACTTGGGGGATAGTTTTATTCCAAAACGGACAAACGGGTCTATCTAATGTCAGTAAAAATTCGTGGATTTTTTTAATTCTTTCTGGGGTTGCAACTGGACTCTCCTGGCTTTTCTATTTTTATGCATTAAAGATAGGGGAGGCAAGTAAAGTTGCACCAATAGATAAGCTGAGCCTTGTTTTGACAATCATCTTTGCTGGGTTAATTCTAAAGGAAAAAATTAACTTTCAAATAGCTTTTGGCTCTATATTAATGACCATAGGTGCAATCCTAATTGCACTAGCAAAATAAGGTTTGTTTCAATAGAATTTTACACTTAATTTTGATGTTGTTATTTTACAAGTGCCAGCTTTGTAATATAATATCTAAATCCGGGACGCGTAGCTCAGCTGGCCAGAGCGTTCGCTTGACGTGCGAAAGGTCCCAGGTTCGAACCCTGGCGCGTCCACTCTCCTAATGATTCGGGCCGTTAGCTTAGTTGGTAGAGCGTCTGGCTGGCAGTCAGAAGGTCGCCGGTTCAAATCCGGCACGGTCCACAAAAATAAAAGTAAATAACTATTCTTATCAAAGAACTCTTTTAACCCTCTTTCTTTTAAGAAAAAGTTGCAATGACAGCAAAGGATCAAAAAATCTGAAGTTAATTATCCAATTAAAAGTTATTTTCAATAGTGGTGGTCAATGATGGTCAGATATAGTTGGGTAATTGTCAAGATCTAGCACCAAATTGTAGACCAAACCAGGTTTGAATTAATGGATTATTTTCTTAAAAATCACTCAACCACATGGGCCTTCTTAAAGAATCGCCTAAATTGGGGAAATATGAGTTAGTTTTATAACTTTCACCATTTTCAGTTTCCTCCAGCCAAACCTGGTCTTCCAAATTCTTGAACCAATCTTTAATTATTATTTTGCCTAGATGGCAACCTTTTACTTTAGTGTAGTTAGAACAGTGAGCATAAATTATAAAATTCTTTTCAACTTTGACAACAATTGCTACATGCTTTCCTCCAAGAAGACGTATAAGGTCACCTGGTTGAACAAAGTAAAGTCTTATTTTCTTTGTGAATTTATTAGAGGTTAACATATCAGCATTTACCCTCCAGGAAGCTCTCCAGGCTGGCACCTTGTTATCTTTCAAATAAATTGATGAGATTTCCCTTCCTCCCTTTTCCTTATTCAATTGATTCAACAAATGATACACAAACCCCGAGCAATCGATACCAATTCTATTTGCTTCAAGAAACTTCTTTAGGCTATCTTTATTGAAACTCTCCAATTTAAGATTATATTTAGTTAATCTTCTGCGAATAGATGCTTTAATTTGATTTGGAGTACCTTTTCCTGAAAATGGACCCTTGATTCCTCTTTTTATATCATTTATCCAATAGGGACAGTTAATTTTAAATTTGCCAATTTCCAGAGATAAATAACTTTCTAAGAGTGATTGTGTTTTTGGCGGCAAACTAGATTCTCTTTTAATCATAGTCAAGCAAGTTTAACTTCCGAAACTCTAACCTACCACTCTCACATAATTCTTCCCACTTCTCTGTCAAGTTCGGTGTAAAACCAAATCTAGGTAACGAACCCTCAAGTTTAAATTCAGAAATATGTACTCCTGTTGGTACTTGCCCAATTACTGAGTGTGCTATCACCAAATTCCCTTCATCTCCTAATATTAGAGCTATGTGCGAATATTTATTAGAGTCTCGACTTTTAATTGTAATTATATCTAAAGGTCTGACATTGACGGGAGATATTGTTTTAGAAGCAGAACCGGTAAAAACTTCTACTTTAGCTCTGTATTCATTTCTAAAATCGTCAGGGCAGTTCCAGTTTAACGATTCTATGAAAGAAGCACCATAACCACATTGATCAAAGGCGTACTTCAGTGTCTGATAAACAAACCCTGAACAATCAACCCCTAGTCCTGCTGCCTTCATAAACTCAACAACAGTCTCCGGATTCCGAGCATTAGAGAGATCTAAACCCCAAAGTCTTGCGATTTCAATTGCAGCAGAAGCTATTTGATCGGGAGTTCCCTTACCTCTATACCATCCGAAAGGAATTTTCTTTTCATTGTAAAGAGCAAGTACCTTACTCACTTCACCTTTGGACAGACCCGCTTCCTCCATTAAGTCCCTAAACCAAACCACTATATCATTAGAAAAAAACGGAGTTCTAATTTTAAAGTTACCTATCGGTAAGTTTAGATACTGATGAACTCTCTCTAAAGCAAACCTATTTAAGAATTCAATATTTGGCCGCTCAGGGGTTTGATCAGACTTTCTTTCTAAAGACATAACTACCTCAAGGAAGTTTAGACATTATAGGTAAACACTAAGTTAATCGCAAGTGGTGAGAAAGAAAAAACTTAAATCCTTGTTTGCCAAGCTAAATCATACCAGGTTTGGTTTCCAAACTAATAAAAAAAATTACTTCTATCAAAAATTAACGTAAAGCTAGGATTAATAAGTTGTGATATAATAAAAAATATTAAAAATGTATAGAAAAGACCTTTATGTTAAGCTATTCGAGTTTTACTATGAATCTTAATACAATTTATTTGATATTAGGTACCCTTCTAGCTATTTTAAATATTTACCAATTTTTTAAGAACAAAAGCGAGGTGAAAATTCTCGATGGCATCTTAACAATGCTACACAATACTTCTGAAAGTTTAAGAAATGTGCTTTTACAAATATCACAAAACCCCGATTCATTTACTGATAAAAAGAATGTCATAACAACGGTCGGAACTGTCTCCCAGTTAGCTTCGGGAATGGTGCAAGCAATCGAGGAGCAGAGATTTCATTCTTCAAATAAAGAAATTAGACAAATGAGGATCAAAAAATAAGAAGAATTTCAAAAACAGATGAATGAATTCTTAAAAAGAAATAAACAATAATCCTCTTTTAACGATTAATTATACTTACACCTCTTTTGTAACCCAAACTTCTTCTCCTAACATGTCAATGATTTTGACTGCCACTTTAGTTGGCTTTTCGCTTACTTCAAGTTCGTATTCGCCCTTAACTAAATCGCTCTGTTTTTCGGGAACATCCGAGAAACCAATCTTAAATATTTCACCGTCGTAATTCGTATCAACCAGCACCACATCGATCATTGATCTGAAATCTGGGATTTTCTTTTGCAAGAGTCCTGGTTCAAGCTCCAAGCGCTTAATGATCGTGGGGGAGATAAAGGATGTAATTTTAATCTTTACTTTGTCTTTGCCTATCCGCTTAATTTCTACTTCTGCTTTCGATGGTTCGTAACTGACAAAGTTTTTGTCTTTCAGGTCGAAGACAATAAACTGACGCATGCGTTTTTTGGTTCTGGTGTCTTTATAGGGTTGTTTTTTATTCCATTCCTCAACCCAGGCATCTACCTTTGTCTCCCTGCCAAGAGAGATAACCACAATGTCTCTGTCTTCATCGGGGCGCTTGTTAAGCTCGTCAACGATTAGCTGTAGATCAAGAAGGGTTAAAGGGTGATTGAAATCTATAATTTTTACCAGTTCACCGCTGTCCCGCAAGCCGTCAAAGAACGGGTCGGTTTTAATCTTTGTAATTCCATATTGCTGGATAACCAGCTCCTTAGCTTCGGTTTTAAGAATTTGTAAATCGTAGTTATTAACTTTGTAAATTGCGAAAGTTTTACTGGCATGTCCATCAATGAGCTTCTTTTGCTGCTCTTTGATAATTTGCTGGAGTCTCTTGCTGGTTACCTGAATTGCCCCTTTATTAACATCAACACCAATCCAGCGCCTACCTAATTTTTGAGTAACAGCACAGGTTGTTCCTGAACCAACAAAGCAGTCTAAGATTAAATCGTTTTCATCAGTTGAGCCTTTGATAATCTTTTCTAACAGATACTCGGGCTTTTGTGTAGAATAATTGGTTCTTTCAAGTGCTTGAGAATTGATAATTGCGATTTCCCAAACATCTTCTGGTAATCTACCTGATGGATGAACCTTAACAATTCTACCAAAAGATGTTGTGCCCGACTCCGCTTGTTTAATTGTCCCTTCCTTATAAGGAATTCTTACTGCATCAACATTGAATTTATAATTCTCCTTATTTTTACAATAAAAAAGAATGGTGTCATGCTTGTGTAAATACTCTCTTTTAACTGAACCTGAAGGATCTTTATAGTGCCATACAATCTCATTTACCAGATTTCCTTCACCAAAGATTTCATCCATCAAAACTTTAATATAGTGAACCATCCGATAATCAAGGTGCACATAAATACTACCTGTTTCTGCTAATAGCTCCTTCAGTAAAATCAACCGCTCATACATGAACTGGAAGTATTCGTCCCTTTTCCAAATATCTTCATACATCGTCTGCTGGATGATCGACTCGCTGTCTTCTTCGATTCTGCCCAAATCTTTCAACCCTCGCAGCTCAACTTTCCTTATATAGTCTTTGTTGCTCGCAAAGGGAGGATCGATGTAAATAAGGTCAACTTTGCCTCTGAATCCAAGTTCCAAGAGTGTAGCTAAAACTTCTTTGTTATCACCATGAAATAAGAGGTTGTGCCAGTTTTTTTCAAGTTCGCTGTATTTAGGAATTCTCAAGAATTTATCTTTCTTTTTGGGATCAAAGACCTCAATAAGCTGAGCAGGATAGCCTTGAACTTGTTCTATCGGTTTTTTACCAACCCAGTAAAGCAAGGGACGACCTTTGGGGCTTGAAACCTTGACTTTATTGGTGTTGTTGTTCATAGCTTTATTTTACTTGACAAATTATTTTGTATTTTGTTGTATAATATACATGCAGGCGCTTGACAGTCATCGAACTGTTAAGTGGACGGGCATAAACTGGGTTTATACCCCGTCTCCCTGCACAAACTACCTCCATTTTACCCTCCATTCATTGAATCGAGATTTACCTAAATTCTGTTTTATTTTTAAGACTTCTTTAGATAGTTGCAGTTTTACTACATCTTTTCCTTGATATAAAGATCCTCCTAATAATACATCTGCCATTTGAACAAGAAGAACTCCTTGACTTTCGACTTGCAAAACATCCCACAGCTGAGGCACCACGGCAGGTAGAGTAGCAATACTGTATACTTTAGCTTTAGGCTTTTTTAGATAATCGGCTATTAATGTTGTTTTTTCGTCTGCTTTAATATTCCTCTGTAATAAATGTTTGACCCATCGCAGATAACATTTCCAAGCTTCTAGGTAATCCTTTGGTGGATCAAATTTCTTATCGTCTAAATCAATTACAATATAAAAGAAACGCCAGTGGCTATCTTGAAGCAAAAGTTTAAGACATCTCTGATAAAGCGGTAAGGAAGTTTTGGTGACTTCGTTGAATTTAAACTCTAATCTTGAGGGGTCTTTTCTTAGTGTATTGCTTAAGTCAACAAAAACATCATGTAGTTGGTCAATTAATTCGTCCGGCCATGGATGAAGAATTGCACCAACGGCAAAATGTCTGATTTCGGGATGATTAACATTAAGTGTTCCCGATTCATCTAGAAAACAAAAAGCTGGTTTTATCATAAGTTATGTTTTTGGTAAATCCAGTTAAAAACTGGTGCGACTTTACCAAATATTGATTCTCCTTCTTCTAAGAGCAGGAGTTCATATTTAATTTTATCAGGATTTATCGCCTCTAGCTCTTGCATCTCTTTTTCAGCTTCCTTAATTCTGTATTTTGGCGCCTTTACCTCTACAATCAAGGACTTGCCGTCTTTTTTGCGAATTAGAAAGTCGGGGGTATAACTGCGCCATTCTCCTTTGTCGTCTTTGTATTCAAAGATAAAGTCCGTTTTAGTAGGGTCATTGATTGCGCCTGTGTAATAAATGTCCTCAACATTATCTGGGTCTTCACCAAGTTTAGTAAGCATTCTCTCAAAGAACTCCCGCTCATCTTCTGAGTCAAAGTTATAGGGATCATAATGAAAGCCAAACAGCGGTAGTTGTCCAGCCTTTGCCTTGTAATCTTTCAGCCCCAGCACATATTTCTCAAGAGAGGTTTTATTAACCCTAATGTGGGTTACATACGAGGTTTTGCCATTAATAGTTTCTTCCTCAAACCCTTTTTGTTTGATAAGAGCCAGTGCTTCTTCGATTGTTTCATTAACCACTTTGTAGCGTATAGTTTGTTTTTCTATTTGGGAGCGGATAAGTTCTAGCTCAAGCGCTCCGAACTCTCCTTCTGGGTATAAGTCGGCAAGTAGTTTATAAGTTTTTAGCGAGTCTAGGCGGTAAGCATGAGCCAAAATTACAGCTGCTTGAAATAAGTCAATTTTCCTGTCTGCGACTACTCCCTTTTTAGTTCCCACTTCAACCAACACTCCACTTCTTTGGGCTTTGGACATGGAGTAAATGGTTTTTTCAAAGGATTTGACTGTTTCTTTGTCTGGTTTATTGATTTTTAGATTTTCTTGCGCTTTTGCGTCTTCTGGGACTATCTTTTGGATGAGCTTTTTGATAAGCAATGGCTCAAGTTCAATTTTTCTGAGTGTTACTTTAACTGTTACTGTATCAGCAGAAACCCTGTTAAGATCATCCAACCCCTCACCAAAGGTCTCTTGCAGTTGCCGATCAAGAACAGAGACGTTGTCTTTTGAGAGGTAAATCTTAGCTTTCTTGGTGTTACCGTTGATTTGTCTTAGACACCTGCTGGCGGCTTGCAAAACAAAGTTATTGCTTGAAGTGAGTTTTCTTGCCAGGGCTGTAGCAAATAAGGATGGACAATTCCATCCTTCTGTGCCTTTGTTGACAAGCAGGAAGACTCGGTAGGGCAGCTTGGGATCGTTGATACGGTTGTCAAAAAGATCTTTAATATCATCAGTTGATCGATTGTCAACTTGCAATATTATCGAAGGGTCAATCTTTAGAGAAATTAACGTTTGTTCTACAACTGGTTTGGCTTTATCAGAATCTGTTGTATTGGGAAAGTAGATTGCCAGCTTGGCATATTCGTCATTATTAACTCGGACATCTTTGTATTCCTGGAAGAAATCTTTTACAACATCGACAATAAAGTCGTGATCAGAGACATCGGAATAAGCAATAATATTACCCCTTACTTCTTTAAGGATGCCGTCTTCGATGCCTTGTGATAGCCCATACCAGTAAATAACATCCCGCAATAACTGCCTTTGGTAGTAAGGAGTACCTGTGGTGTTAACTACCACTAAAAGGTTGGTTTTTTCGGCGATGTAGTTGATGGTTTGTCTAACACGTTTCAATTCGCTTGCCATTTCTTGTCCATAAGTGTGGTGGGCTTCATCTGAAAAGACTGCTAAGTGAGGTAGCGAAGTAATAGTTTGCAGCCTTAAATTAGCCACCAGCTCCTTTGCTTCTTCAATTCCCAGCCTCAACTGTCCAGACAGGAAGTATTTGTTGGGGATACTGTTCTTTTGAAGCCTTATTTTCTCAGTGTTGGTAACGATAACATTAAAGGAGCTGCCTCGTATAACGGGAATGTCTTTCTCATCATCTCTCGTGTAAGTAAACTTTACATTCGTAATAAAGGATTTGTAAAAACGAGGTGGGAGAATTTTGTCATAAGGAGTGTCTGAGATTTCTTTCAAGGCTCCAAGGATAGTTTTACCAGGCGCAAATACCAGGGCGTTTTTGATAAATATGCCGTCTTCATCTTGATACTCCAAAGCCATTACAAACTCGGTAGCAATGATAGAGGCAATCAGGATTGTCTTACCCGCTCCCATTGCGAGTGCCAGAATATAGCTGGGGTAGGAAAGAGTGAGTGTCTCTCTTAGTGCTTCTAATTTATTTTGCTTTACAAAGGCGTCATCTGTTTCAATTTTTTTAAGGATTCCCTGAGTAAACTCCGGGGTGATCAAGTCTTCTGGCAGGTTTTCAATTAAGTGTTTCAATCCAAAGGCTTCAAAGAGGGTTTTCCCTGGAAAATAATCCCGATAAAGGTCAAAGATGTTCGGAGTGTTTTTAACCAATCTGAGATACCAGTAAGTCTCTAACGCCTCAAATTGCGCTTTTCTCAAAAAATTATTTTGGTTGTGCTGGAGAATAGTGGTAATGGCAGGATAGTGAGAAGGATAGTCTTGTTGTCTCCAGTTAGCGACGTCCAATTTTAATTTTTGGTAAAGATTAATCATATTCTTTATTATTCAACTATATCGCATGGATGCCTTTGAAATACCAGCGTCTGTATACTATATTCAACTAACCTCTCGCAGGGCATTCTTCTTTCAGTAAGTCGTGCAGAGTAAATGATCTGGTCATAGCTTTACTTTAGTAATTCATCAGCGAAAAGATAAAAAGTTCTGTCTAATTTAAGAAATGTGTCAATAAGGGAGAAAGCAATGAAAGAGGGTTTTGGCTTGATGGTGTGCATATCTGGGTTGCTCGCAATCTTTGATTATGATACTAAATTATTTGGATAATATAAAGAACCTCCATGAAATATACTCCTAAATAAGAATTTACCCCAAGTTGCTCTAATTACTACTTAGTATTGATAGGAGAGTGGGGAGCAATTTTTATTCATTCAAATTCTGTTTGAGGGCAACTTCAGGATATTTTGAATGCAATTTTTCCAGCAATTCCATCGCTTTGCGCGCGCCCAGTAATGGGTCGGCGACATAAAGCTCTTGGGTTAGTCTTTTTAACTCCTCCTTGTCACTCCCTTTTTTAAACTTTTCAATAATCTCATTTCTAACTTGGGGATTTCCGGGAACAGCCTTTTTACCCCCAGAAACGGCTCTGGTTTCCTGGTCGCACCATTGTAAAAGCTGTGAAGTCGCAATGACCACTCTTAACAAATCGGGGGCTTTGTCTTTTTCTTCTACTAACTTTTCTCTACCTCTACTATTATTCCCGAAGAACGCAAAGCTCCTTCTTTGAAAATTGGAGCTGAGGCGCGAAAACCTACCATCTCTCCAAATCTCTTTTTAAGCTCAACAAGCGATACCTCCTCCATAGGAATAGCTATACGACAGCTCCCGAGAAAAACTCACTATCAGGTTGAAATCAACAAGCTTGAAAAAAAGTTATTTAACAGTCTTTTTCCCATTCCTTGCAGTTAATCCCAGTAACGCAACAAAAACCAAACTCCCTGGACCATTCTTGGCAACTTCCAATGCAATTTCTGACTCAAGAAGTGCCGCTTTTGCAGCATGGGCAACTATCGGATGTTGTCCTGGCTGGCCAGAGACCTCTCCAAAATATCTAACTGCACCTTTTAATGCAAGTATATCTCCACCACTTTCTTCAAATCGCCTAACTGCATTCCCCAAGATTTCATTTCTTGCCATTCTAACAAATCTTCTAATCTGCTATAATCCTTTATACAAAAATATTCTTTCTGCGGCAATAGGCGAACTCACCAATCCCGATGCAGAAGGGGAGTTGCTTGCCTTACAAGCAAAAGGAGGTGCAAAGACCGCCGAGTCTTTGCGCAAGAGAAGTGGAACCGCGGTATCTTCAAATATCGTCTTCTCAACTAGCTGTCCAACTGGCAAAATGCATCTCAAAAAATATATAATAAACGTATGAAACCAAAAAGATCAATCACTCAAAATCTTGATAATCTGAGGCATTCAGTAAGCCATCTCCTTGCTGCTGCAGTATTGGAGTTATATCCGGACGCAAAACCAACTTTAGGGCCTCCCATTGAGGATGGATTTTATTACGACTTTGACAACCTCAAAATCTCAAGCGATAACTTCCCAAAGATTGAGGCAAAAATGAGGCAAATTGTCAAAACCTGGGACAGATTTGAGAAAATTGAGGTAAGTTACGAAGAAGCAATTAAGCAATTTCGCAATAATGAATATAAAAAAGAATTGATAGAAGAAATCAAAAAATCGGGAGAGAAAATTACATTTTATAAATCCGGTAATTTCATTGACCTTTGCAGGGGAGGGCATATCAAAAATCCCTCTAATGAAATAAAGCACTTCAAACTTTTGTCATTAGCAGGAGCATACTGGAGGGGAAGTGAAAAAAATCAAATGCTTACGCGCATCTATGGAACCGCATTTTTTAGCAAAAATGAATTGGATGATTTTCTAGCCAGACAAGAGGTGATAAGGCAATCAGACCATAGAACAATAGGAAAAGATCTGGGGCTTTTTGTTTTTTCAGATCTGGTTGGCAGAGGGCTGCCGCTCCTAACTGAAAAAGGTGCAACAATTCGAAGAGAGCTAGAAAGATTTATTGTAGACGAGGAAATTAAAAGAGGCTATAAACATGTTTTCACACCACCTCTTGCAAGAACAGATCTTTACAAAACTTCAGGCCACTATCCTTACTACAAGGATACAATGTACCCCGTGATGAAAGTTGATGAAGAAGAATTAATCCTTCGGCCTATGACCTGTCCACACCACTTCATGCTCTATAAGTCACAAATAAGAAGCTATAAAGACTTACCAATTAGATATGCAGAAATAGCTTCACAACATCGCTACGAAAAAAGCGGTGAACTTTCAGGATTAGTAAGAGTTAGGATGTTTACCTTAAATGACGCCCACATTTTTATCCAAAAGGAAAGGGCTTCAGACGAGATAAATAAAGTACTTGATCTCATTGAATATGCAAATGAAAAGCTTGGTCTTAAAAAAGGAATAGATTTTCGCTACCGCTTGTCACTGGGGGATAGAACTGACAACAAAAAATACTACAAAGATGATGCTGCCTGGGACGAAGCTGAAAACATACTAAGAAGCGTACTCAAATCAAGAAATGCTCCTTTTTTTGAAGCAGAAAACGAAGCCGCTTTTTACGGACCCAAGATAGATGTACAGATTAAAAAGGTTAACGGCAAAGAAGAAACAGCCTTTACTGTCCAGTATGACTTCGTAATGCCAAAAAGATTTGATCTAAGATATACCGATTCAGACGGAAAGGAAAAACAACCAATTGTAATACATCGAGCAGCCATAGGTTGCTTGGAAAGGACAATTGCCTTCCTAATAGAGAAATACAGAGGAAGTTTTCCTTTGTGGTTATCTCCAGTACATGCAAAAATCCTACCTTTGTCAGAAAAATATCTCGACTACTCAATCCAAATCACAGAGGAATTAAAAAAAGAAAATATTAGAGTAGAAATTGACAACAGACCCGAAACCCTATCCGCTAAGATAAGAGATGCCCAGACAGAAAAGGTGCCATATATGATAATAATTGGAGAAAGAGAGGTTAAAGATAAAATGTTGACCATCCGCCAGCGCTCAAAGCAAGAACAGCTAAGCATGGATGTTGACAACTTCATAGCAAAAATCACAAAAGAGATCAAAGAAAAATCTCTTTGATATTACAATTCTATCTTGATATCATATTGCAATTACTTGTAGAATATAACCAGCTTAAGCTAAAAAGAATTTGAAAAAGACAACCTTCTCATACAGAATAAACAATCAAATTCAATCCCGTGAGCTTCGTGTAATTGGTCCAGACGGCAGGCAAATTGGTATAATGAGCCTATCAGAAGCTTTAAATAAAGCCCACGAGGAAGGACTGGATCTAATTGAAATTGCACCCCTAGCTAAGCCACCGGTAGCCAAACTCATGGAACTTGGAAAGTTCAAGTACGAGGAGGAGAAAAAAATGCAAAAAGAAAAGAAGAAAATCAAGTCATCCGATATCAAGGAGATTAGATTTACGCCTTTTATTGCAGAACATGACTATCAAGTTAGGCTTGGACGGATAAAGGAGTTTCTGGAAGACAACAACAAGGTAAGGCTAGTAGTAAATTTTACTTTTAAGCAACTGGTCAGTAAACAATTTGGCTATGAACTACTGCAAAAGATAGCTTCAGAATTTAGTGATAGGATAGTCATTGATATGCAACCAAAGTTCTTTGGAAGGAACCTGGTCATGGTAATATCACCCACCAAAAAAAAGTTATCTAGCCAAATTAAAACCCCAGACGAGGGCCCTAAATAGGGAATTCCACTAGATACAATTAACTTTCTTATGTATAATAGCTTCCATCATGCCTAAATCAAAAACAAGAAAATCCATATTAAAAAGATTTCGTATAACCAAAAAGGGGAAAGTTATGCGCCTTCAGGGGTTTAGAAGGCACTTAAACGAGAAAAAAAGCGCCAAAAGGAAAAGACGTCTAACAAAAGCAATCACGACCAAAAAAATATATGCCAAAAAGATAAAAAAGGCACTAGGGGTTAAATAAATTATATAAAGAGAAAAAGATGGCAAGAGTAAAATCAATCACAACCAAAAAGCACAAGAAAATAAGAAAAGCAACTAAAGGTTATAGGCAGGCTAGACGACGCAGAATAAAAGCCGGGAAAGAAGCTATCCTTCACGCTGGGCAATATGCATATATTGGCAGAAAACAAAGGAAGAGAAATCTAAGGAGGCTTTGGATAATTCGCCTTAATGCAGCCCTTCGGGAGCTTGGCCAAACGTATTCAAAATTCATTAAAAATCTAAGAGAAAAAAATATTCTACTTGACAGAAAAATACTCTCAGAGATAGCGGTTAAATACCCTGAAGACTTCAAAAAAATCGTTGACAAAACTACTAAATAATATAAAATCAACAAAATTGTCATGCAAACAAATGAAGTAAACAGTTTTGGCTTTACTCTCGCCTAAGCGGGAGTTAAAGCTTTGCTGGACCAAGAAAAAGTTTTAACCCCCGCAAAAGCGGGGTTTTTTAATGCCCAACATCGCGGCCCAGGGATGATGATCATTGTCGGGAAATATCAAAACAATGTCGCATATTCCAAGATAATGCATCTGGGCCAACTATCTAATATAATAAAATAAATGCGGGAAGAAATTATAAATACTAAAAACACGGCTCTTGCGCAAATCATGGATGCAGTTGCAGAAGAGGAGCTTGAAAGATTGCGCATTGAATACCTTGGCAGAAATGGCAAAATCAATAATCTCCTAAGCCGAATCAAAGAGCTTGACCCCAGCGAAAGAAAAAACCTGGGATCTTTGATAAATGAATCCAAAAAGACAATCGAAGATGCCATCAAGCAAAGAATTAATGAGTTTACCAGCAAATCCATCTCGGGGAGTGAGTGGTTTGACTTAAGCATCCCAGGAATTCTCCCGCGAATTGGGAACTTGCACGCCCAGACAAAGGTGCTGACTAAGATTCTTGATATATTTAGCTTCTTGGGATATAGAATTGCTGACGGGCCAGAAATAGAAAAAGACTATTACAACTTTGAAATTTTAAATTTTCCAAAAGACCATCCAGCAAGGGATGCCCAGCAGACGATGTTTTTTGATACCACAGGAACCAAAAATAAGCCGGGTGAATTAATACCAAGGACCCATACATCCGCTATGCAGGGAAGAATAATGGAAAAGACAAAACCTCCATTTCGAGTGGTAGTGCCGGGAAGATGTTTCAGGTACGAACAGGTTGACGCTAGCCATGGTGTAGACTTCTGGCAAGTTGAGGGATTTGCAGTTGATGAGGATATAAGATTTACAGATTTATTAGGGACTATTGATTTTGTTCTAAGAGAGTTATTCGGCCAAGGTGTAAAAATCAGATTTGCTACAACATTTTTTCCATTTGTAGAACCTGGGGTTGATACTTATATAAGCTGTACTGCCTGCAATGGTAAAGGCTGCGGATTTTGTAAGCGGAGCGGTTGGAGCGAAGTTATGCCCGCCGGAATGATTCATCCCAACGTACTCAACGCCTGCAAGATTGATTCTGAAAAATGGCGGGGATTCGCTTTCGCCATAGGACTCTCACGCGCTGTTTGCCTCAAGTATCAAATTGACGACATAAGGATACTGTACAATCCCGACATAAGAATCTTAAAACAATACTGACATGAAAGCGCCGATACTTTGGCTGGAAGACTACGTCAAAATTAATACCCCAATAAAACAGTTGATGTGGAACTTAACTGAGATAGGCTTAACCTGTGAAAGTTACGAAACGGTGGACAATAAGCCGGTTTTAGATATCGAAGTCACACCCAATCGCCCTGACTGGCTTTCAATAACTGGCATAGCAAGAGAAATAGCCTTTTTAGAAGACTCGGAGATGGCTCTACCATCAAGCAAAAAACTCACCAATCTTGACGGCTCATTGCCTATTGAAGTATCCCTCGATCCAAAACTAGCTAGCGCTTACGCTGGTGTAACTATATCAGATATTACTATAGAACCTTCCCCCCTCTGGCTGCAAGAAAGACTCAAACTCGTTGGTTTGCGACCAATCAATAACATTGTTGATATCACTAACTTTGTAATGTTCGAATTGGGAATTCCGACACATGCATTTGATTATGATAAGTTCCTTACAAAAAGACTAAAGATGACTCTCTCGACAGGGGGTGAAGATTTCGAAAGCGTAGACAATATCTCCTATAAGCTGCCGAAGGATGCAATTATCATCAAAGACAAAAACCGGGTAATTGATTTGTGCGGAATAAAAGGGGGCGCCAATACTGGTATCTCCCAAACTACTAAAAACATATTTATCCATGTCCCAGTGTATCATCCCGTCCTTATTCGTAAAACATCACAAACGCTAAAACTCTCCTCTGATGCTAGCTACATATATGAGCGAAGTCCAAGCGTGTTCCTAGTAGACAAAGTATTAACAAGAGTAACCGATCTGGTCAGCCAATATGCAGGAGGAAAACCCTCCTGCCTCGTCAATTATCCCCCAAAAACTCTTAAGCAAAAAAGAGAAGTGAATATTGATTTAGACGACTTAAACAATTTCTTAGGAACTGAAATTTTGGCAAATGAACTAATAAAAATGCTTAAGAGAATTGGATTTGCCACAACTATTTCTGGAAAAAAAATAAAATGTCAAATTCCAGACCATCGCTGCGATATCAATATTAAAGAAGATTTATACGAAGAGATAGCAAGACTTTACAGATACAACAGTTTTAGTAAAACTCTTCCAGGAGGAAATGCCACCCAATATCAAATCCCTTATTCATATGATAGAGAATTTGAAATTCTCCTTAAAAATATGCTTTCCTCAGCGGGGTTTTTTGAGATTAACAGTTCCGCGCTTACATCGAAGGACACAATAATAAAAGCTAACCTCAATTTGGAAATCCATATCCGGATCGCAAATCCTGCCAGCCTCGAATATGAGTACATGCGTACCAGTCTTTTGCCCTCATTAATTAGTGCAGTCAGAGCAAATACGAATGCCCAAGAATTGAGACTTTTTGAATTTGCCAAGATCTACTTGGGTCCCGTCGATGAGGCAAAAGAAATCTATAAATTATCTGCGGTCTCGTGCGATTTGGATTTCCGAGAGCTTAAGGGAGTTATCGACTTTTTGCTTGATCGGCTAAACATAAATGATATTGAAATAAAGCCAGTAATAACAAAGCGTGGTATTTGGCACCCAACCAGAGCTGGAATAATAGAGAAAGGAGATCTTGAAATTGGCATCTTTGGTGAATTGCACCCAGAAGTGCTTAGAAATTTTTCAATAAAGAAGGATCTATTAGCCTTCGAACTAGACATCAGATCTCTCAAGAAACTGGTCAGTCCCAGTATATTTAAGCCTCTACCCAAATACCCGCCCCAAATAGAAGATATAACTTTAACCATCAGAGAAAACACACAATTGGGCAAAATTATAAAGACTATCAAAGAAGTAGAGATGGTCAATAATGTGTATCTGGTTGACACCTTTGGGAATTTCGTAACTCTAAGGCTATATTATTCGCACCCGCAAAAAACCTTAAGTGATCAAGAGGTTGAAAAGATCCGCAAACAAGTCCTGAAAGAGATCGAAGAAAAATTCCAAGCAGCAGTTAAAAGTTAACCACGAGTTATCCTTTTTCCTTTGAAACTATGCTCTCCACCTTTGATCTCAATCCCAACGATTTTTTTCTCCCCGTCCACCTCAGAAAATATGAATCTTATATCTGCTGGGATTTTACCGGCAAGAGCATCAGCTATACGCTGTTCTTTATTGAGCTCTTCAAAAAGAGCTCTCCGATTCTCTTTTCCCAGCCTTCTTCCGTGCCTGCCTCTGTAAATCCTTCTTACCAACTCCGCAACCCTTCCTTCGCTATCCTTTCTAGCCGTGTATACTAATAAAGAAATTATATCATTCGAAGACGGGTCAATTTGGTAAGAAACACCATCTATCTCAAGCGGGTACCCTTTTTCCCTTTCTCTCTCTGGCATCTCAAAACTATATTAGATACTCTAACACAAAAAAATACTAATTACTATATCCTCTTTTTTAGGGAGTTATACTTATTAAGACTGTGGGGGTGGGAGTGATAGTAGGGGATGGGGTGGGGGTAACATAATCCCAGGGCCTGTTTATCCCAATCTTAATGGTTCTATCGGCAGAATTTCCTTTCTCATCCTTTGCAATAGCTTTAATGGTATGCACGCCATCAGGCAATGTTGTCAAATGCCTAAATGGCCTTGAGACAAGAGTTGCTACATGTGTCCCGTCAATCTCTATCTCAACATTTGAAATTTTGTTAACCGAGTCGGCTCTAACCTCAATGGTTATATTATTGCCAAGATTCGAGTCTTGATCCTTGGGATTTACAAATTCAACACTAACGGGGTTAGTCGACCCGCAAAAGTCTTCTGGTGGATGGTAGCGGGGATCTGCTTGAGTTGCCAGCCAAAGATTTATCCCATCTTGCCAGCGATTTTCACCTTCTTTAGCAAATGGATCCTTTTCCTTAAAAATAAAATACTCTTTTTCTTCATAATTCCCACTAACTATATCCCCAGGAGTTGCTTTTTTCCCATCGGTTTTACAGACCTTAAGCTTAACATGTACTGGGTCATCGCCAGGTTGTGTTCCGTCAATAAACTTTTCAATTCTAGATGGAAAACCATCGTGGGCTGCATAACCCGAGACTAAATCCACTGCCGCGGTAACTATGCCCCCTGGAACCTCGAAGGACTTAGGAGGCTTTCCTTCCAGGGCCTTAAGAAGTATCCTTCTCCAAATTGGACTTGCTCCAGACACGCCGGATGCTACTTGAAGCATGGGAGAATTATCATTATTTCCAACCCAAACCCCAACTACCACATCCATATTACCACCAATGGTCCAATTATCACGTTTATCATTCGTCGTCCCTGTTTTTACTGCTACCTGTCTTCCCGGTATACTAAGAAGTGAATTTGTTCCAAACACATCTTTCCTAGCATCATTATCAGAAAGAATATCTACCATCATGTAGGCCTGCTCTGGGGTTAATACTCTCTTTCCCTTATCCAGTTTGGCCTGCTCAAGAACCTTTCCTTTCTGGTCTTCTACCTTCAATATAGCAACGGGGTCTACACGAAATCCACCATTAAGAAAAGCACTATAGGCATCGGTAATATCCAAAAGCCTTACCTCTCCTCCTCCTAATGTTAGGGATAATCCAAGCCTCGATAGGTTTTCTGGAGTTGGCTCGAGGGACCTAATACCCATCTCATAAGCAGTTTGCAATACGTCCTTGATTCCCACTAGAGCTAGCATCTTAACAGCTGGAATGTTTATAGAATTTCCTAAAGCATATCTAACTTGCACCGGCCCTCTATACTTACCATCGTAATTTACCGGCTCATAATCGGGTTGGCCTTCGCCTCCATAAAACTTTGTTGGAACATCCATCAAGAGGCTGGAGGCAGTATATCCTTTCTTGATGGCTGTAACATATGTAAATGGCTTAATGGCCGATCCAGGCTGGCGAAGGGAGAGAGTCACGTTGACCTGTCCATCATAATCACTAGCATTAAAATCCTTTGAACCAACCATAGCAAGAATCTCACCAGTTTGTGGGTTGATGACAACCGCCGCCCCATTTGTTATGTGAACCTTTTCCACTTTTGATATCTCCTCAGCAACAATTTTTTGGGCTTCCTCTTGAATACTTAAATCAAGGGTGGTAGTAACCTTTAACCCACCTTGCTCAACCGACTCCTCACCATATCTCTCTTCCAATATCTTTTGGACATATAAAACAAAATGTGGAGCGCGAAAAGAAGCGCCTCTTTCTCTTATCTCAACACTCTCTAGATCTTCTAGAGCCTGTTTTTCCTGTTCAGGAGTTATCTTCCCATCCTCTTTCATCCTACGGAGCACTTGTTTGGTTCGATCTTTGTAAGCCTTTTCCTCGGAGTAGGGAGAGTAATAAGTAGGCCTTTGAGGAATACCTGCAAGAATCGCTGACTCAATAAGATTTAAGTCTTTTGCACTTTTCCCAAAATAACTTTCGGATGCGGCCTCAATACCATATATTGCTCCACCATACGGTGCTTCGTTAAGATACATTTTGAGAATCTCGTCTTTTGAGTATTTTCTCTCAATCTGAATTGCAAGGATAAACTCTCTAATCTTTCTTGTCAGTGAGCGTTCTGAAGAAAGAAGGACATTCTTAACTAATTGCTGAGTGAGCGTAGAGCCTCCCTGAGCTCTGCCTCTTGTGAAAAGCCTTAAGATGCCCCTAAGAATGCCGATTGGGTCAAATCCTTGGTGTTCGTAAAAATTCTTGTCTTCAATCGAGATTGTGGCAATCTTAGCCCAATCTGATATTTCCTCCAATTCAACGGGGGTTCTCTTTTGGTCTTTATAGACATCATATAGAACTTCACCATTCCTGTCCAAAATCTTGGTCGAGAAACCCTCCTTGCGGACAACCTTCTCGGGGGAAGGCAGAGTTAATGCAAACACAGGAATACCAACAAAAATGAAAATCAAAAGCGCGATTACTCCCCAAAAAAAAGCCCTTGAGATAAGGATAAATGTCTTTGTCTTGCTTGATACTGAATGCTTTCGCTTTAAGAACCACATCCTCCTTCGCCTTTCTTTCCAATTAATCATATTGTCTTATATTAGCAAAATATCCAAACTAATCAAACCAACTCCCCATTAAATCGTCTTTTGCAAAAGGGCTGGGGTCTAAGCTAAAATAACCTAATGGACGTTATCGAAGAATTATTAACAAGAGGAGTAGTAAATATAATCCCATCTAAAGAGGAATTAAAAAAACAGCTAAAATCCGGCAGGAAACTTAATGCCTATCTGGGCATTGATCCAACCGCACCAAGAATCCATATTGGCCATACTGTCCCATTGCGTAAGCTTCAAAAGTTTGTGGATCTTGGGCACAATGTGACCTTTCTTATAGGAGATTTCACCACACTGATAGGGGACACATCCGACAAAAATTCCGAAAGACCAATACTTACCAAGGACGAAGTTAGAAAAAATCTCAAAGATTATGTCCGTCAGGCATCAAAAATCATAGATGTCACCAAAATCAACGTCCGCTATAACAGTAGCTGGCTAAAAAAACTTACATTTGAAGAGATTATCAAATTAACCCAACACTTCAGCCTTGGCGATTTTATTAGCCGCGAGCTAATTAAAGAGAGACTAAAGTCCGGTAAACGAGTCCGTTTAGACGAAGCTCTATACCCGGTGATGCAGGGGTATGACAGCTACTGGATGGACACGGATATCCAAATCGGAGCTGCCGATCAAACATTTAATATGCAAGCGGGAAGAATATTACAGAAAGACCTACGCAACAAGGAATCATTCATACTCGTCACCGACTATCTTATGGGCACAGACGGCAAAAAGATGAGTAAGTCCCAAGGTAATGCCATATGGGTAGATGATGACCCAATCCAAATGTATTCAAAAGTAATGTCTATTGATGATTCCCTCATAAATCAATACCTAACTTTGGCAACCAACTTCGACGAGAAGACAATAAAAGACATGTCTAGCAAAATAATGCACTCGCCAATGGAAGCCAAGAAATATCTCGCATACCAAATTGTCATGGAGCTACACTCTCAAGAAGATGCCAAAAAAGCACAGCAATATTTTGAGGAAACATTCCAACGGCAAAATCCAAAGTTTGAGCAGAAAGTTGAGAATATGGGAACTCTTGTGGCAACAATTGCCAAAATCGCGGGAAGCAAGACAAAAGCAAAAAGATTGATACTTGAGCATGCAGTTGATGTAAATAACATTACGGTCATAGATCCTTCCTATCAAACAAAAACAGGTGATAAAATAAAGATAGGCACAAAAATATTCGTGCAGGTTAATTAATACCTTATGAAAATTAAATTGATTAAGGACAAAAAAAGAGCCCTTTTCATCTTTCTTTTAATAATTGCTTCGTTTGGTCTTTTACTGTCAACTTTTTTGCCGCTTTTCCTTTACGCCTTCTAAGCTTCTTTGTGATATCCTTTTAGGTATAATATGGATCTCCACAGCCGGGTAACTGATATCTCTGGAGTCGGAAGTATCGTAAAAAAGAAGATGGAAAAGCTGGGGATTACTACCATTGAGGATTTACTATACCACATCCCATTTAGGTATGAAGATTTCCGCAAGATAGTAACAACAACCCAAGCAAGAGTGGGGGAAGCTGTATCAATAAAAGCCCAGGTAGATAACACTTCCCACATCTACTCAAAAAGTGGGAAGAAAATGTTTGTAGCAGAGCTGTCAGACCAATTTGGCAAGATCAAGGCCGTGTGGTTCTCCCAACCATACCTTTCATCGATTATAAGAAGGGGGAGCAATTACATCTTTTCAGGAAGAGTGGAATGGATTGGCAGACAGAAGGCGCTAGTTACTCCACTTTTTCAACACTGGGAAGGCTCTATACCTTCAAGTGACAAGCTCATTTTCCCAATATATCCTGAGACAAAGGGAATAACCTCGAAGTGGTTTAGGACAAAAATTGGCTTCCTGATCGACAATTATCCGGAGCTTCTAAAAGAATTTATTCCTGAAAAATTTGCAGTTGGCATGATGTCATTTAAGGATGCGGTCCAAACGGCCCATAAACCCAGCGATCTTGAAAAAGTAGAATTGGCAAGAAGAAGGCTGGGGTTTAATGAGTTGCTAAAACTCTTCATCACAAACCAAAAAAGAAAAGAAAATTGGAAATCCCATAAATCCACAGCTCAGCTAAACATCAAAAAAGACATCCTATCAAGATATGAAAAGATGCTTCCTTTTCAACTAACAAACAGCCAGATTACTGCAATTAAAGAAATCTTCAGCGACCTCCAAAAAACAACACCAATGAATAGGCTTTTAGAGGGCGATGTGGGATCGGGAAAAACAGCAGTTGCCGCTGCGGCCTGCTACGCAGCTTACACTTTAGGATACCAGAGTGCAATTATGGCACCAACCCAAATACTTGCTATCCAACACTACAACACGCTACAGAGCATATTTAAAAATCAAGATATAAAAATTTCTCTTCTCTCTGGATCTATATCAAAAACCACCGAGGGTAAAACAGATATTTTTGTTGGCACCCATGCACTTCTCCATAGAAACCTAGACTTTGACAAAGTCGCACTTGTCGTCATTGATGAGCAACATCGCTTCGGTGTTGAACAACGGACACACCTAATAGTTGAGGGTGGAAAAAAGGGAAAAATTCCGCATGTTTTAACTATGACAGCAACGCCAATCCCAAGAACTGTAGCAATGAGTTTATATGGAGACCTAGACCTCTCAGTGCTAGACGAGATGCCAAAGGGCAGAATTCCCACCACAACTTGGATCGTTCCTCCGGAAAAAAGAGTAGGGGCATATGAATGGATCAGACAAAAGATAATCAATGAGAAAATTGCGGTTTTCATAGTTTGCCCGCTGATAGAGGAATCGGACAAGGAATCCCTAAAAGATATAAAGTCAGCAAAAAAAGAATTTGAAAATGTTAGAAAAGTATTTCCAGAATTTGGTGTTGGGCTTTTGCATGGAAGGCTAAAAACTCCTGAAAAAGAAAGAGTGATTGACAATCTCAGAAACGGAAAAATCGACATCTTGGTTTCTACTGCTGTGGTAGAAGTTGGAGTGGATATTCCAAGAGCCGCAATAATAGTGATTGAGGCAGCAGAGCGTTTCGGGCTTGCCCAACTACACCAATTAAGAGGCAGAGTGGGGAGAGGTAACCAAAAATCCTACTGCCTCTTGTTCACCCAAAGCCACTCAGAAAAAATTCATAAAAGATTAAGCCTCCTTAGCAAACATCATTCGGGGGCAAAACTTGCTCAAATGGACCTTGAACTACGTGGCCCGGGAGAAATTTTTGGCACCGCACAAAGCGGCTTTTCAAAATTAAAAGCTGCTAGCTGGAGTGATTTTGACTTAATAAAAAAAGCCAAAAACACCTCAGAAGAAATTTCAAAAGACAAAAAACTGTTTACTCAAATCTTTAGATATTTCTATGGAGATATAACTTTGCTAAACTAATCTTGGTATTGCACATTCTTCCTATTAAGACTAAAATTGCTAAGTTATGGCACCAGTTCCAAAAAAGAAACACACACACTCAAGGAGCGGAAAGAGAAGAAACTCTCCATCAAAAAGAAGGGTAATTAGTGGGGTTGTCAAATGCAAAAAATGTGGCAAGCTTCGCAAAAACCATACGGCGTGCCCCAACTGCGGGTACTATCGTGACTAGGATTGAAAAGAGCTAGAATTTGCCCAATGAAAACAGCAAAAGACCCCAGGCATATTAAACGCATTAAGACTGTAAAGGAATTGTTTGCACAAGGATTTACAAATCAAGAAAATGCATCTGAGCTTACCAAACTTATTTTGAAGAATGTCAAAACTATAGACGAGATGATTTCAAAAGCTGCTCCTCAGCGCCCTATTGACAAACTAAACCGAATTGACCTGGCAATACTTAGACTTGGGGTATATGAACTTAAATTTACCAGTACCCCCACAAAAGTTGTTATAGACGAGGCTGTGGAATTGGGAAAGCTTTTTGGCAGTGAAAGTACACCAAGTTTTGTCAATGGTGTACTCGGAGCAATATTAGAAGGTAAAGTGCATGAGGAGAACATCTAAATAGGGTATTGTATTTGGATGATAATGCTTCTTGCATTCCTTAAATTTATAGATTAATCTTTTTTTTGATTGTTTTTTATTGTTATGGAAAAGACAAAGTTATTACAGTTTAAGCAAATACTTGCGGAGTTCATTGGGGTTAGTGTGGAGGACATCGACAATGATGACAGCTTCTCTGAAGATCTGCATATGCAGCCATCCGACTTGTCTGATTTTGTCCACATACTTGAGGAAAATGGGTTCGACACCAAACGAGTTGATCTTTCAAAAATAGAGAGCGTAGCAGATCTCACCGAATCGCTTGAACTTGAAGATAATATTTAACTTTTTATGGGCAATCCCAAAATTAATAAATTTTTTACCAATCCCTCCATTTTAGAGACTGCCCTTACACATCGTTCGTGGGTAAATGAACATCCCAACCAAAGAGGAAACAATGAGCGACTTGAGTTTTTGGGTGACGCAGTCTTGGAGTTTATAATTTCAAAAGAGCTTTACAACCGTTTTCCCGACAAGGAAGAAGGATACTTGACTGCTTTAAGAGCAAATCTTGTTAATACCTCAAACCTGGCAAGTGTAGCTGAAAAGCTTGGTATCGGAAACCTGCTTTTTTTATCCAAAGGAGAAGAAGAAACTGGAGGAAGAACAAATCAATCAATACTTGCAGACACGATTGAAGCTATAATAGGAGGAATCTATCTTGATGGAGGTATCGAAAAATCTGAAGAATTTATTAAAGAGTTCATACTTTCAAGTCTTGATGACAAACTTGCTCAACCTCTCAAGGACGCCAAGAGCCTCCTTCAAGAACTAGTCCAGGCAAGAGGATATCCCGCACCAAAATATGAGGTGGTAAGCGAAACAGGACCAGATCACGATAAAACCTTCAGTATCCAAGTAATCATAAACGGCAAGGCACAGGCAATTGGAACAGGAAAAAACAAAAGCGAAGCTGCACAAGACGCCGCCAAAAAAGCTCTTTCTAAACTTTCACAATAAATATATACAAAACTGAATATTTTTGATATATTAAAGCATATAAATATCTTATGATCAAAATCAGGCTAACCAAGCAGGGAAAGAAAAATGATCACTTTTTTAGAGTAGTAGCAATTGAAGATAAGCGAAAGGTGACAGGCAAACCGTTGGATATAATCGGATATTGGTATCCAAGAAAGGACAGTATCGAAATTGATAAAGATAAGCTGGAAGCATGGATTAAAAACGGGGCATTGTTATCCAAAAAAGTCAAAACCTTGATACAAAAAGCATGAACAAATTGCTTGATTTTCTAGTCAAAAATATTATCGGTGACGGATACGAGATATCAGAAACTGTAGACGGCGACAGGGTAGAATACATAATCAAAGTATCGCAAGACAAAGCCGGTAAGATTATTGGTAAAGGGGGAAGCACAATAAAGGCAATCCAAGATATCCTTAAAATAAAAGCTACCCTAGAAAATAAATTCGTAAACGTCAAAGTAGAATCAACACCTTCAAATTGAAGACTGAACAATTAGATAAAAGGGTTTTGCCGATCAGTTGGAGGCAGGGGATTAAGAACATCAGAAATTGGCCTTTTCAGTCTTGCTAAATCAGTCATAAGCTTGTTTTCATCGTCTGTCAAATCTTTAACTGGCTCGTTAATCTCAGGAAGTTCAGAGGGGATCTTCGACCAGAAAGTGGCAATCTTAAGACTAACCTGAAATCCACTTCCTTTACCACTACTCATCTCAAGGCTCTCAACTGCAGTAAGAGGAAGATAACCCTGCAAAGAGTCAAGTACTCCTAGCATGTCTTCGATGCTTGATGCATCACCTTCATAAACCAAACTTGCCATATTAATATCATTTTGAGCCTGACCAATCTCGCTTTTAAATGTAGATACATTTAGCTTACCTGCGCTAATGTTCTTCATATTGGCAACAACTACAGGCAAAAGCGACCGATCAGGCAGAGCGACAAATACCTGATCACTCTTGCTCATGACAGTTAGGTCAATTCTTCTTATAAGCTGAATATTTTCCTTTAGGATTGTTATTTCTTGTCTCTGATTCTTTAACTCGCCATATAGCCTCATTACTGTCCCAACACCGTTTCTTAAAAGGATAACAAATGAAATCACCACCAAAACAAAACCGCCTAAAATCATTATCAACTTTCTAGTATCAAATACGCTCGTCTTCATTTACCCAGTAACAATTCCATCCTATACGCCGTGCTAGGACTATATTCAAATGATTTCATAACTACTCTAGAATAAAGCCCAGACCCTACAAGATGAGAAAGAAGCTTAGTCATCCCCAAAGAACTCTCGGTTGTGATAACTGCTTCCACGGACTCGGGGTTCATTGAAAATTTTACCAGCTGGGTTGGGGAAGTAGTATTCTGCAAGAGATCATTCAAAATAGCATACTCACCACTTATATCATACTTATTTCTTAAAAAGGCGACCTTGGTCAACCTATCCCTTAAGACAACCAACCTTGCTTCCGACTTTTTAAGAGCAACAAGTTCCTGAGTTAACTTCTCACGTTCCTTTTTTGCTTCGCTTAGTCCGGAATATAATATCCCGTAGATAACAGCAATTGTCAAAAGTGAGATGGTAAGAAAGACAAAAAGTATTTTCAAAACGGCCTCAATACCGCTTGTTTTCCGAGACATCTCCTGGGTAGTTCTTGAACTGGTTGGAATAAGGTTAATATCTTGTTGCATATATAAAAAATCTAACCTCTCATAGCTAGGCCTACCGCAATCGAATAAAGCGGTGCATATCCAGAAAGGGCATTGACAGCCTCAGGTGCAACAAAAACTTTTGAAAAAGGATTTCCGACTATTACTTCTACAGCTAAAATTTTCGTTAATACAGCTGCAATCTCAGGCATAGCGGCCGTGCCACCCGTTAAAATTATAGATTTAGGAGATTCTCCCTGCTCACTGGTCTGGTAATAACTCATTGCTTTTCGCATCTCTTCTGCTACCATCCTCACCACCGGCTCTAGTGCAGACTTAATTTTGCCCTCAAGCTGCGACCCAACCATGCCGTAAGTTTTTTTATATTCTTCTGCCTGAACTTCATCAATTCCAAGTGTTTGAACAATAGCCCTTGTGAGGGCCTCTCCTGCGGTTTGAAGTGATCTTGTAAAATAAAGCTGACCGTTTTTGGAAATAGCAATATCGGTTGATTTTGCACCCAAGTCAACAATCATGACCGGGAATTCCTCAGTGGCTAAAGACCTCGAAGCAGACATTAGTTCAGTCTCTACCGCTAAAAGATTAAGCTTTGCCATCTCAATCACTTTAGCGTATCTTTCAGCTATCTCCCTAAGCACCGCAACTAACAAGACCGATACGTAAGGGGGGGAAGTATTATCATGTCTTTCTATTACCTGATGTTGCAAAATAGACTCCGATAGCGGAATAGGTATATATTGTTCAGCTTCCCATTTGACAGCAGACGCAATCTCGGAATCTGTAAGCGGGGGAAACTTAATTCTTCGGGTATAGACAGAATGCTCTGGCAGGGAAATATTAACATCCTTTGAATTAATTTTTGCTTCTTTATAAAGTTTTTTGAGAGCCTCAGAGATAACAGCAAGATCTTTCTCATCCTTAGCATATTCTGGGGCAATCCCCCTATATCCAACAACCCCTGAAGACTTCAGTCTCCAGCCTTTGCCATCTCTTGCTAGCTCAACAATCTTGATTGATTTTGATCCAATATCAATACCAACAGCCATAAATTATAATTATCTTTCAAGTCCTCTTAAGCTAAACAGTACGGAGTCAAATATTGAGGGTGGTTCTGGATATCCTTGAAACACTTCAACTTTACGAGTAACACTCCCTCCCGCGGCTGAACCAGTCGAAGATACCTTATAACCTTGAGCTGGTAATTGCTCGCCCGCCCCACCTCCTTGAATAGAAACACCAAAACCCTCGGGAAGATCGTTATAAAGAAGCCTTACCTTTGCAAGGACCAAGCAGTTATTGTTACTATTAACGCAACCATTAATATTGGAGTTCAAATTGACAATCCCTATTCTGTATTTATAGTTGACAGTTGTTTGTCCGTAAGAAACAGGGTAACTACCAGTCTCAGCTAAGGCAAAACCATTTTGTCCTAGACGAGTACTGTCTGGATCAAAGGCAAAAGTTCTAGCCTGAAGACCGGAATAGTTGATAGATGAATTTCCACTATGCAAAAAAGATCTTCTATTAGGGTCATAAAAAAAGGTGATCTCCACAGCAGGCTTTTGTTGTCCAGAAGATGTTCCCCAATACAAATACATGTTGTTAGTTCTGGTACAAATCATGCCAGAGGCACAAGTCAAGACCCCATTTGAATCATGGCTTACAAACCAAATCGTCCCTGTATCACCCGAGCCTAATTGCTCTGGGTAATTGAAGCTGCTTCCGGCAGTCTCCTGGGTGAGGACAACATTATAATTTACGCTACTATCAACACTTCCAGATACAGCTTGTGGAACCACATTTAATAATGACTCCTCAATTCCAGCCTCGGCTGCAGAAAAAGCTTTCAAAGACTCCTCTTCTGTTGACGTGATGGTAACATCTGTCACAGATTTGGATACGACCGAAAGCACCACCACTATTGCCACAGCCATAGTCAAAAGCACCAAAAGCAAAGCTTGACCAGAATTAGATTTAACCTCTCTCATTCTCATTACCTTAGACCTATTCCCAGTGTAACAAGTCTAAAAAGTCAGGTCAATTATCAGTTACGCGAGTAGTTCCTAAGAGAAATAGTTGTTGATGTTCTATAAACCGCAGATTCAGCCACCCCTGTTGTTGATGCGTCCTTCGCCTCGATAGTTATGCTCACCGAATCCGGACTGCCTCCAAATCCTTGCACACACTTAAACTCAACATTGGTAATCTCAATATCAGAGTTTGTGATCGCATAACTCCCATGCATAAGTCTAGTTCCGTCCTTTCTAAAATTATCGATCATACCACTTCCGTTATAGAAATACATATAATCCCCAGACGAAGGACAGATACTAGAGTCGTTTACCGAGATTTCAAAATCAAGACCTTTTGCAGCCCTTAGATTGCGCTCAATATAATTTAAGGCATATTCCACATTTTCACGAACCCTACCTATATTTTCACTTTTCCTTGAGCCACGAAGGCTCGAAGATAGAACTTGGGTAGCAACAACCGCTAGAATAGAAAAAATCCCAACTACCACCAACATCTCTATTAAGGAAAAACCCCTATAAAGCACAAAATTGTTCCTTCTATTCATTCTTAGTAACTAAAAAATAACATTATCTTCGCCAATTTGTAAGTTTCGTAGAATTCTTAACCTCATGTGTCCCAGCCCCATCAGCCCATGTCACCTTGACTTCAACTAGCACTGTGTCGGTACCACTTCCATAATAAGACATAGTAAGATACCTATTAAAAATAGTTCCGGGAATCGGGTTTTCACTTCCGCTTAAGTCTAAAACTCCAAATGCCCTCTCTGGACCAACTCTAGAACGAATAGCGTCCCACCCAAGAATATCCCTTTGTTGTCTTACCCATTCAATAGCCTCCTGTGCATACTTAGTAGCGCTAGCATTATTTTTTGAGAAGTCACCTGTCCTCACGGACTGGGTGCTAAGGCTGATAACTGAGATAAGTATCAAAGCGGAAATACCAACCGCAAAAAGAACCTCAAAAAGCGATTGTCCTAACAGGAGAAGCTCCTTGCTACCTTTTTTTCTCTGGCTCCAGAAAACACAAATCTTACCCTCGCACGTTTTGCTAATTTTGCTAATATAGTTTTCCAGAATAATTTTCATAAAATTCTACCGTCCCTAGCAAGGATTAGTGGTTACCTCTATATTTCCACTTACCTTATCGATTTTTACATACTTAGTATACAAACCGCGCGTTATTGTCACACATGCTTCCGCAGTTGTCACATCAAGACCCTTTCCCAGCGCATTAAAACGAAAATTACGATCACCATTATTGTTACCACGCACCTGGATCGTTGTACCTGAGGGCAAAGACTTATTTTTATACAAGACATTATTTCCACCGCATCGCCTATATATTGAATAATTCAAACCGTTTTGAGCCGACTCAAACACATACCCCTCAAATTGAGAACAACCCTCACTTCTTCCAGCCAAAGCATACTCCTGTGCCAACCTCAAATCAGATAAAATCTCCCTGACACTAGCTTCAAACAACTGTCTACCTTGATAGTTGCGGTAGCTGGCAGTACCAACACCAAAAACTAAAGCAATTATGGAGATAACTATCAGAAGCTCAATTAATGTATATCCATCTTTTAGACAATTCTTTGCAATGCGGGGCAGCATAATAGACATATCATATTTACCTCATCAAGGGCTAAAAACAACATAATTACATGTAGAGCCTCCTGCAACGTTAGGACAACTTCCACCACAGAGTGCTAGATCGGCTGCGCTAAACGCCGGCACTGGCGCCTCCTCAAGCCTTGCACAAAGCACATAACGGGTATTTGATAGGCGGGTGTACCTGTACGAGGTTGAGACCAATGGATCCCCTGGAATTTTCTCTAAATATCTAATATTAGCAGTGGGGCAGGGGGGATTTGTTGATACTAACGGCTGGCCAACTGATGGAAAAGTCGAAGGGTACTGGTTGCAATCAGACCGATAAAGCTCAAGAGCAGATCTTATACTCTCCATATCAGACTTTCTCCTTGCATCTCTTGCTGATACCCTTGCGCCAACAAGAGCAAATAAAGAAATTGCCGACAAAATACCAATAATTGCAATTGTAACAAGAAGCTCCATTAGGGTAAATCCACCCCTAGCATAAGAATTCTTAAAACCCATTTTTATCATAATCTAAGTATTAAGGACAAGCTTCCTCACCGCTTACTCCATTTGAATGTATTACAAAACAGGGTGCTGTGGTGGAAACTGGCTTTTCAAGTCTTGCCCAAAGCGTGTAGTCAACACCACCGCTAGTGGTACGGTATTGATACTGGCAAGTTCCTCCAACACAGACCCCGCTAGCCCCATCCTTTGGATCTAGAGGGCAAGGCACATTACCAAGAGGTTGGCCCACACCACATAAAGTATTTGGCTTTACATTACTTGGTCTATCTGGATATATTCCGCCACTTTTGTTTGCATAATTTTCCAGTGCCACTCTATATTGCCCAAGTTCCTGCCTTCTTCTTGAATCTCTTGCGCCTTTGCCAGCTCCCGGAAAAGTAATCATAACAAGAGATGAAAGCACGGTAAGGATAGCAATTACAATCAAAAGCTCAACTATTGTAAACCCTTTCCTAAGTCTTAGGCAACCAATTCTTCTATAATAGATGCTCATATATCCATTGTTACATAAAATCCACAAGTCTTACAAGTTTAATTTTGGCTACCGCGCCTCAGCTCTTCAAGCTTTTTCCTGAACTCCTCAATAGAAATGTCCAAAGGGATATCAGAAAAGGATTTTCCGAAACTACAAACATGCTTTCCGCACAACAAATTTCTACCTACCACTCCCAAGTTATAAGTATCCTCATTTTTCCCTCCCTCAAGAGCAGAAAAAAGCTGGAAGTAGGCAGTGTCTGACAAATATAAATACTCAAATCCCATATCTTGCCTTGGGTCGGCAGGAATAGTTGAAAGATAATCTTGTCCACCACCCAAAAGATCCTCAAACACATCTTCCCCCCAATTACACCCCCTAAGGCCGGAAAAAAACTTATTTCTATCAAAGACTGGATCATCAGACATATCACTATAAACTTCTTCAAAATTACTACCCTCGCAAATTTTTATCTTGCCATTATCTGATGGGGGGAAAAAACCATGGTCAGTATAAAAACGTCCCAATGCATCCGAAATCGCGCCAATATCGGCTCTCCGCTGTGCATCTCTTGAGCGCCTAAGGGCAAGTCCCATGTTGTACAAAGTGACCACAAGTACTACCACAAAAATCAGGATGGTTGCTTTTATCTCGGTTTTTGTAAGCTTTCTCATAAGAAGACAGGTAAAATCATTCTTATCTTATCTGACAGAAACATAACAAGCAAAAACGAAATCACCATAAAGGGACTAAAGGCAATCGGTTTCCCAAATGATCCTCTCCGAAGGGCAATAAGTACAGTACCTACAACTGCTCCAACTAGGAAACTACCAGAAATCCATACAAAAACATTACGCCAATCACCCAAAACCACGGGGGCAAAAAGGGCAAGTTTGACGTCTCCCAACCCCATACCACGCCCACCTGTAAGAAGATGAAGAAACAGTAAAAAACTAGCCACCAAAAAGCCAAATAAAACCCTCAAATAAAAATCATCAAATCCTCCAATAACAATTCCCACAACTGCCAATACAAAAAGTGAGAGGGAAAATTCATCAGGAATAATCTTTTTCTCAAGATCAACAATAAAAATGGCCACTAAAAGAATTATCATAATCCAGAGGTAGGGGAGTGACCACCAACCAAACCGCGAAAAGTATTCACATACGATGTTTTTATCAGCGCCAATGCAAGCTATAGCTTGTACGTAGGTAAGAAAGATAAGGACGGAAGTTGTCAACTCAATCAGGGGATAGCGAATTGAAATTTTACTCCTGCAGTTTCTACATCTTCCTCCCAAGATGATGTAGGAGACAAGAGGGATGTTGTCATACCATGCAATTGTTTTTTTACATCTGGGACAAAACGAGCGACCGTCAGATATACTTATTCCTCGCGGGATACGATAGGTCAACGCCCCCAAAAACGAGCCCACAATTAGCCCTAAAACAAGAACAAGAGGGGTCACTAATTGCCAATACATCATTCCATCTATTTTCAACCGAAATCAAAAAATATTCAACCTGAAACATTCAAATCTAATTGATCTGACCAACCGAATGATATTATTTGTACCTACAAACCACCAACAATATCACGACAACAATCCAGGAAATACTAGAGACAAAAAAACCTATCTTAAATGATTTCGGTTTATAATATATCTTTACTAAGTGTTCACCTGGTGTGAGAGGCACAGCCCTCACCATATAGTTAGCTAAAAATATATCCTCCCTTTTGCCGTCAATCTCAGCTTCCCAGCCAGGATAGTAAATATCATTTACCACTAGAAAAGATGGATTCGGGTCGGTCGTTCTCACAACAACTTCTTCGTCATCTAACTTGATTACCTCAACAAGTCCATGATTTTCGCCTCTTGAAAAATCAATACCAGGACCAATACTTACATCTTCGTTTTCAATTACAACCTCATTACCGAAGTCAATCCGACCCTCTATAAACTCTTTGAGGAAATCGTCCTTCCCGACTTTTCTTGACGAGTGCGCCAAGTAAAACCGGGGTAGAGAATTAGTTATTTTATAGACCGGCATATTGTATAGAAAAGGAGGTTTCAACTCTATAGTACACACCCTCTCCGCCTCCTTGGATTCTATCTCCTGGTCAGACATTATATAGTTAACCCCATATAATCCGAGGAGTCTAATTTTTTGATCTTCGCTCAAATCTCTACCAAGAATCTGCTTTTCTATAAAGTTTCTTCTAGAGATATTCAGGCCGCCTTCAAACCAACCTCTGTCACTAAAATACGAAATTCCCTTCAAGATGTTCCAATTGGGTGGAACAAGGTTAAGATAGCTTAAAGCTACATTCGCATTTTTTCTCCAACCAAGTGACGGATACACATGGCTAGTATACAAAAATCGATTATACACCCTACCAAACTTTGGAATACATTCCGAATAGTTGCCTCTAATATATTTATCAAGTTCCTGTCTCTTTATATGTCCCACATACAAGTTTTTATAGAAGAACAAATCAGCAATTACCAAAAAAATAAGTAATGTTCTAGTCATTTTCTTAGGAAACGGCCAGCTTAATGAAAATCTTTCAGGTCCATCTCCATTCCTTAGTCTAAATGATGAAAGTTTAACCAGAAACCTTTCTATCCCCAAACCAGCCAACATCGAAACAGAAAATACAAAAAATATACCAAAGCGGGCAGGAAACCTAAAATAATTCATGCCAGGTATGGCATTCCATAAGGCTCTTCCCAGTG
>JAGUZK010000016.1 GCA_020060845.1 Candidatus Woesebacteria bacterium | reverse complement strand
TTTTGATCTCAAACATTCACCCCAGAGTAATATAATTTTTGACTGGGACAAAGTCGTCAACCTTGAGGGCAATAGTGGCCCTTACATTCAGTACACTTACGCGCGTGCCAGAAGTGTACTGGATAGAAAGAAAATCATAGAAAATATGGCCGGATCTGACTATAGGGGAGCGATTCCTGAGGAAATAGATATTCTTAGAAATCTATTCCATTTTTCGGAAGTAGTTGAGGATTCAGCTGAGAGGTACAGCCCGAATATTATCTGTAACTACCTTTATTTTCTTGCACAAAGCTATAACTCCTATTACAGCAGGAACAGAATATTGGGAAGCGATAGTGAGAATCTAAGATTATTATTGACCAAGGCGGTAGAAAAAGTAATTGGTTGTTGTCTTGGTATCCTTGGAATAGAAACCCCGGAGAGGATGTGATTAGCTGATTTATTTATTTTTTATCATTGGGGAAGCTGCCTGTTCCTTCGGGGGTTCTTTGTATTTTTTTTCCGATTCTCTCACACGCTGATTCTGTGTTCGCCATAAATACAGTTGAGCTTTCGCGGCCAGACCGTCAATTTTTTTATGGAATCCGCGGCCCAAGGGCGTGCGGGTTATAGGCCCGGAAATATTATTTTCTTGTCCTCTCTGTGCCATCCTCCTTGCCCTTTCCTCTCTTTTTTGTTTCCTTTTGGCTTCTTCTGCTGTCATTTTCTTCACTATCATACCCGCCTGAATTGTTGTTTCAAAAATACCAATTACACCAATTGCTAAAATTCCCTTTTGGATAGCGCTTATATCCTGTCCTTCCAGTACTGCAAGCAGTAGGTTAGGAGAATATCTGATTGATGCTCCAACCAAACCATCCCAAAGTATTGTTGCGGCTCTTAGCCCACGACTTCTTTCTGTGTTTCTGGTTAGTCCTACTGTCACAACTCTTATTCCAAGTAACAAATCTCCAAGAAGGTTTGTCTGAAGCAGGCTGGCCCTCTCGAGTGCTTCTTTTATCGGGTCAAAGTTTCCATCATAGAAATTCTGCCCTTTGATACTTCTGTCCACAAGCCCCGGAGTGTTTAACCAGTTGAGTGTTTCAATGGCCTTTTGGGTTAAATTGTTTAAGTATGCTTCTCTGATTTTATCGGACAGGAGAGCTCCTCCCAAGGTTGCAACGATATTGGGAATCCGACCGAGGCGGGATCTGTTGGGTCCGTGCCCGACTTCAGTATTTGTAGATGTGGTCAGCTCTTGTTCGTGTTTCATGGCTAGGTATAATATTTGCTAATTAAAGAATTTCTACATTAACCTCCATTTTGTTTTATTTATTTTAAGTCCTGGCTTCTATTATTGTCCTGTGAACCAGGTCTCTCATTACTGTTTGCAAGAAAATCTGTGGCTAAATCTTTGATAACCCTCGGATTACCTCCTAAATCAATGTATGCCTCAACAAGTCTACGAGCTATTTGTCCTCGATCTGGTTTTTGCGGGGGCCCCGTAAATATTATTGACCTTTTCCCAAGAAGCATTTTTTCTCTTTTTTGTTCTTCCTGTACTTTTGGTTCGGCTGTCATTTTTTTATGGATATCCATAATTGCCGGTATCCCAAGAAGAAAAACAATAAACATACTAAAACAAAATGCCTTTTCGTCCTCTCTGCTAAGCCTGCATGCAAGGGTCGATAACGCTACCAGTAAAAGAGCATACCTCCCAAGTACTCTATTTACTCCATCGTACTCCTGGCCCATTCGTGGCGGGGTGTTAAGTAATCGTTCTCCAACATTTTTAGGTTCTGCGTCAATTCTCATATAATTGCATTTATGCAGAGGTATCTAAATCGCACTATTATAATACTATAAGATTTCAGATGCAAGATAAGACATAGTGTTAATCAAGTAGACTCTATCGGAGATTTTGATTCAAAGTGCTAATGACCAATCCAATGTCTTTCGGTCGGACATTTACTGAGACAAAGCCATTTAAGAATATTGGAAATTTCATTACCCCATTTGGCAATATCTGTTTTAATGCGTGGTAATTTTGGTAAGCGCCTATATCGATTGTTACTCTTCCGGTAAGCAGCGCAGCTATTTCTTGTAAGGGAACAAGTAGTCCTATATAGGCATTCATAATGCCGTTAATTATTCCTTTCTCTTCCAATCCGGGATAGGAAGGAATTTCGTATGCTATTTTGTAAAAAAAGTTTCTGGCAGTAGAAAAAAGATAAAGGGCTACAAAACCCAAAGTCACCTTGAGTGCTGCCGGTTCGTTATACAATTTAGCTAAAAGATCATAAATTTTTTGGTTAATTTCATTGCCGGAATTTTTATTCACTTCAGAAACTTCCTTGCTGGATTTACTACCTTGTTCTTGAGGGGTTGGTATTTCTCTTGGTGTCATATTTTTAATCATCTTTCTGAATTCAGTAAGTGGGTTTGGCGGGGACTCTAAGCGTTCTCGAGTATTGTGGGAGTTGGGGTCGACACACAAGACGGATCCATAAACAACTTCAGGTTTTGCATTCCACCGAGGATAGCAAGCAGTTCCTAAATCCTCTTGGACTGAGTTAGCCACTTTTTCAAGTGGTTGCGAGACCCCGTCTGGTAAAAGTACTTCATCTAGTTTATTTGGGTTTTGTGGAAAAGGCCCGAAGGTTATTAGTTTTTCTGGAGGAAGAGTAGGGGTACAACCGGCAGCCAGCAAAACAGCAATAGTCCCTACAAAGCATAGGTAAGGGTATTTTGCTGTTTGTCCATGAATACTGTGTGATTCTGTCTCAGGTATAGTTGGCATAAGTGTAAGAATTTTAACCAATTTGCGACTATAGGTCAAATCCTACCTTCTATAGTAGTATTGAGGCAGTAGTGAAATATATGACAATTGAGAGTATATCCTGAACTATGGTTGCAATTGGGCCT
>JAGUZK010000047.1 GCA_020060845.1 Candidatus Woesebacteria bacterium | reverse complement strand
CCTTAATTATTATATGTCGTACAATATAACTTTTACGACATTATCTAAAATAGTTCAGGGGGGAGGCATTATGCTGGACACTTTAGGCGTTTTTTGTTTTTTTGGACTTTGTGATTTTTCTCTTTCTTTTTTCTTTTATTCTCTTTTGAATTAATCTTTTGAAATTTCCTTTCCGAAAATAATCCGAATTTATTTAACTTGTATTTTTCTATGTAAATAATACTAACCCCCATGCATATGGGAAAAATGAATGTCTTTGAGGATGACTAATATATCATCTTTTTTCTATTGGAGGCCTTAGAATCGATTTGGTGAAGCCATGTTTTGATGGTTGTTAAATTTCGAGTAAGGATAATCATGCGTTTTTTATGTTCTATGACCAGTCTCTTGTAGTAAAGATAAATTTAATAATTTAATAAAGAAGATATTTTTAGTGAATAAGATGATAACATTCAATAAGCCTTCAGTAAAAAGCCGATTGGTAATAAGCGGCAGCGTATGTTGAAAATGTATATCGGTTGGCATTTGTGGTTGAAATATTGATAATGACCTGATTTTTTGAATGTCGCACAATATTGACAGGTGTAATTTAATTGTATAGACTAAAACTATATATAGTGAATTGGGATAAGAAAGTGCTTTGGGGAACTAGTTGGTATTTAAAAATGATGCTTTAGCTATGCCCTCTGCCCTACCCAACCAGGACTGTGAATTAAAAAAGGTGATCCAGAAGTACTTAGAATATCTTGAGGTAGAAAAAGGGGCTTCTAGGTTGACTGTTAGGAATTATACTCATTATTTAAGTAGCTTTTGCAAATGGCTGGATTTGCAGGGGATAAAGCCTAATCTGGAGGATATTTCTCCTGAGCTAGTACGGCAGTATAGGATTTTTCTGTCTAGGCAAACTGACGGGAAAGGAAAATTTTTGTCCAAGAAGACTCAAGGGTATTATGTGATTGCATTAAGATCACTTCTTCGCTGGCTTCTGAAGAACGATTTTGACGTAATGTCACCGGATAAAATAGATCTTCCAAAGATTGAGGAACGGCAGGTAAAATTTTTAACCGGGGAGCAGGTTGATAGGCTTCTTAATGCCCCATCGCTTTCAAATATCAATGGCAAAAGGGATAAGGCAATTCTTGAAGTGTTATTTTCTTCTGGGCTTCGTGTTTCTGAGCTTGTAAAGCTTGACAGAGATAAGGTTGGTCTGGAAAGAAGGGAGTTTGGAATTGTAGGAAAGGGAGGAAGGGCAAGAGTTGTTTTTTTATCACGCAGGGCAGCCGAGTGGTTAGACAATTACTTGAAGGCAAGAAAGGATAATTTTAAGCCACTTTTTATTCGTCATGCAAAGACCAGCAATACTGAAAGAGAAATTAAATCCCATGAAGATAGTGGCGAGAACATGAGGTTAAGCGCTCGTTCAGTACAAAGGATTATCAAAAAATATGCACGAAAAATAAGCCTTCCGGTGGATGTTACTCCCCATGTTCTCCGGCATAGTTTCGCTACAGATCTCCTAATGGCGGGAGCTGATATACGCTCGGTTCAAGAGATGTTGGGTCACAAAAATATTCAAACTACTCAGATTTATACTCACGTAACTCATCGGCACTTAAGAGAGGTTTACGAGAAATATCATGATAAAGACAGTTGATAGGCCTAATAGAGATGAAAGTGCTTTTGAGACTATTATATTACCTGGCTATTCATCTCATAATCGGGATTGGGCAGAAGAGATTAGGAATTTTTTTGGCAAGAGGGGCTTAAGGACAAGGGTATATGAGTGGAGGCATTGGAGGAATACTGGGAAAATGGATCTTAATTGTGAGGCACAAAATGTCATTAAATTTATTGGTGACTCAAGAATAAACGTAATTGCAAAGTCCATAGGCACAAGAGTCTTTGCTTTAATTTTTGCTAATATATATACCCAGATCAGAAAAGTTGTTTTGTGTGGAATTCCAGCAAAAGATCGTTTATATTTGGATATTCTAAATAAGATGGATAAGAATAGGCTCCTTGTTATACAAAATTCCCTTGACTCGCTTCTTTCTTACCATGACCTAGTCTATTTTCTTAAAAGAAATGGGGTGAACCTGGAAATTGTGAAGAAGAATTCCAGCACTCACCAATATCCTTATTATCAGGATTTCTTATCATTCTTAACCAGATAGATACCCGCGTATATGGTGGAGAGATTTTTGACTCCAGAAAAGATTGAAAGTTTAGCGAGGCAACTTGAGAGGTTTTTGGGATGGCCATCGTCTCTTAAGGCGGTTAGAGAATACCTTCACGAACACCCTGGGGCAAGTATAGATCAGATATTTAACGAACTTGCTCATCGCCAGGGGGCAGGAAAGTCACATTTGAGCGGAAAGCGCGTGGGAGGAACAAAAGGCCATTTTAATGTATCGTCAAGAAAGGCAAGACGCCATCGCTGGTAGGTAGTAATCCTGTCCAGATGGACTTACTCGCTTTTATCCTCATTGTCAGCGCCATTCTTAAAAAGAGGTGCCATTGCAGCTACTTTGTCAGTTTTGGCAGTAAATCTCATTATGATAACTCCTTGTGTAGCTCTCCCCATTTGAGGAATGTTTTTGATAGGAAGTTTTATAATTTGCCCACGGCTGCTGGTTACAACAATTTGGTCAACTGTCTCGTCAATCAGGCATGCGGATGCAAGATGCCCTGTCCTATCATTTACCACTGCTGCTTTTACCCCCTTCCCTGCCCTTTTTTGTAGGGGGAAAAGGTTTACAGGAGTCCTTTTTCCTAGTCCGTTTTCGGAAAGCGTTAAGACATCCCTGAAAAGCTTTTTTCTTTTATCTTTGCTTTCGGGAATTAATGAGGAAAAGACTTCCATTCCTATTACCCTATCCCCTACTTGCAGTTTTATTCCTTTTACCCCACTTGTGGCTCGTCCCATTGGTCTGACGTTGGTCTCTGGAAATCTTATTGCCATACCTTTCCTACTTATTATTAGGACATGATCTTTTCCGGAGGTCTGGGAGACCTTAACCAGGCTGTCATCTTGGTCCAGGCGAATGGCAATAAGCCCAGAGGACCGCAGGTTGGAAAATTCTTCTGACTTTGTTTTTTTGACAATACCTTTTTTTGTGACCATCATGAAATGGGCGCCTTGCGAGTTTTGGGCAAGAACTGACATTATCTTTTCCTCCTGTTCGATGTTAATAAGGTTAATGATTGCTTGTCCTTTTGCGTGTCTGGAAGATTCAGGTATATCCCACGCTTTAATTCCAAAGACTCTTCCTCTATCAGTAAAGAAAAGTATAGTATCGTGAGTATTTGCTGAGACAAGATGAGCGATCTCGTCTTCTTCTTTGGTCGTCATTCCAACAACCCCTTTTCCTCCCCTTCTTTGTGCTTTATATGAAGCGGGAGACGTTCTTTTAACATATCCAGTTTTGGTAACTGTGATAAGAGTCTCTTCGTTTGGAATGAGATCTGCTTCTGTGAACTCTCCTACACGTTGCTTATATATTTTTGTAAGCCTATCGTCACCGTGCTTTTCTTTGAGATCAAGTAGTTCTTTCTCTATGATGTTTAGTATTTCTTGGGGGTTTTGGAGAATAAAGGTCAATCTATCAATCAATTTTTTAATCTCTTCGTATTCTTTTTCGATTTTCTCCCTTTCTAGCGCTGCAAGACGCCTCAACTGCATGTCCAAGATTGCTGTTGCTTGGACTTCTGAGAGCCCAAAGCGCCGAATGAGGTTATTTTTGGCATCTTCTTGGGTACGACTTTCGCGAATGGTTTTTATTACTTCATCAAGGTTATCTAGCGCAATCTTTAGCCCCTCTAATATATGTGCCCTTTTCTTGGCTTCGGTTAATTCAAATATAGTTCTTCTTGTTACAACGTGTTGCCTGTGTTTTATGAATTCGGTAATAATTTGTTTGAGATTTAGTGTATGCGGCGTTCCATCTACTAAGGCTACAAAGTTAGCGGGGAAGGTAGTCTGTAGGCGTGTGTGTTTGAATATATTGTTAAGGATAGACTTTGGTTTAGCATCTCTTTTGAGATCAATTACTACCCTCAGCCCTTCTTTATCTGATTCATCTCTTAGATCAGAGATTCCGGTAAGTTTCTTCTCTTTGACTAACTCTGCGATTTTAGCAACCAACTCTGATTTATTAACTTGATATGGTATTTCTGAAATTATGATCTGTGTTTTTCCTTTGGAGGATTCAACAATTTCAGCTATTCCACGAATGATAATTCTGCCCCGTCCGGTGGCGTAGATTTCCTTAAGGGAATTGGCGTCATAGATGGCTGCACCCGTCGGAAAATCCGGCCCGCGGATAATTTCACAAAGTTCATCAATTGTGATGTCTGTGTCAAAACTTACTGACTCAGGGTTAAAAGTTAGGGCTTCTGTTTGTTTTTCCTCTCCTGAGGCGATTAGATTAATCTTTTTCAGCACAAACTCAGTCTCCTGAAGCTGGATGTCTGGGTCTGAGAGCACTACCCTACCTTTTTTGATTGAGGCAACTATTGCGTCTACTACTTCTCTGAGGTTATGTGGAGGGATTTTTGTTGCCATTCCAACTGCTATTCCTTCAGATCCCATAAGAAGTAGATTAGGAAGAAGAGCTGGCAGATAGACAGGCTCTTTAAGAGTAGCGTCAAAATTATCAACAAAATCGCAGGTGTTCTTTTCGATATCTGCAAGCATGTAATTTGAGATTGGGGCTAGCTTGACTTCCGTATAACGCAGTGCGGCTGGAGGATCACCATCAACACTCCCAAAATTCCCCTGTCCTTTTATGAGAGGATACCTTAATGAGAACTCTTGTGCCATGCGCACTAAAGCATCGTAGACGGCCATATCTCCATGGGGATGAAATTTGCCCAAGACTTCTCCTACTACTTTTGCTGATTTTGTGAAATTTGATGTGGGTCCAAGCCCCATCTGGTGCATTGCATAAAGAATCCTCCTGTGGACGGGCTTGAGGCCGTCTCTAATATCAGGAAGAGCTCTTGCTACTATGACACTCATTGCATAGTCAAGATAGCTTTTCTGAACTTCATCTACTATCTTGGCCGATTGTACTTTTCCTATATCCATAGTTGGTTAAAGGTGTGAAACATAAAAATCGAGGCTAAGGTAGCCTCAGTTAATATTACATTTTTTAGCCTTATGAAGCAAGTGGTTGAACAATTTTACTGGTGTTTCTCTCCCCTATTTTAGATTAAAAATTTCTTTACAAGTGTCTTTCTGGGAAGATTATTGATTATTACCAACAATATATCTAGGTGGGTTAATTGGTTTTTGGTGTGGTTTTGGTGGCTTGGGTTTGACAGGTGGAGTTGTAGGTTTTTTGGGAGCAGTTACTGGTGTTACTGGTTGTCTTGGGGGGCGATTACCCTGTCTCATCCCAGCAAGTATGCTTGTTGGGGTTACCAATGCAAAAATATTAACATCAAAACGACAATTAACTCTGTTGTGGACAGATTTCTCTTTCTTTTATTGTTAACCATGCTTGAATTTGACATAATGTTTTGACTTTGTGTTGGTATACTCCGAATTTCTTAGTTGTCAAGGACTATAGGTATATCAAATCAGGGGCTGAATTTTCAATTAGTTTAATGTTTCCGGGATATTGTTTTATTTACAGATTTTCCTTTACCCCAATAACTGTTATAGGGTTTTTAGATCTCGGGAAGGGTTTACCTATATCTCTTTTTTAACCCTTGTGGGACGGTTTTACTCATCTTCAAGCTTTTTTATTTCTTCTTTTATCCCCATAACCATTGCGCTAATTACCATTACTTCACTATGTCGAAGTTCTGATACTGCCGATTCGTGTACAACTCCTCTATAGCCGCGCAGCTTTTCTTTGAGTTTATCCTCGTAATACCCCAGACGAAGTTTTAGAAGATATAATTTATTTTCCTTGTCTTTTTGGATTGGACTGTTGGGCATGATGAGATTACTTTCCTGCTAGCTGCCTTTGGCCAACGTCGGGGATTTTTGTGATTGAGATATGAAATAAGAAAGAAGAATTATGGCAAAAACAATGATGATCCAGTGAACTGCTGAAAGAGTATTGGTTGCTACTACTATTGGAGCGACTAAAATGGCAACAAGGTTCATTACCTTGATAAGTGGATTTACAGCAGGACCGGATGTGTCCTTAAGGGGATCACCCACCGTATCACCAACAACTGTTGCTTTGTGAGAATCAGATCCCTTTCCACCCATTTGTCCTTCCTCTACCATCTTCTTGGCATTATCCCAGGCAGCACCAGTATTTGCCATAAACACTGCTAGCAGCTGTCCTGTAAGAATTGTTCCTGCTAAAAATCCGCCAAGCGCTTCTGCCTTGAGAAGAAACCCGACTAGTATAGGGACTATGATGGCTACTAGTGCTGGAGTGGCGAGGGAGGATAAAGCTGCTTTTGTAGTAAGGTCAACAACTCTTGCGTAGTCAGGCTTTTGAGTTCCCTTCATAAGGCCGGGAATTTCTTTGAACTGGCGTCTAACTTCATTTATGACTGCAAAGCAGGAATCAGAAACGGCCTTGATTGTCAGTGATGAGAAGAGAAAAGGAATAGCACCCCCGATCAGAAATCCGACAAAAACCTCTGGGTGGGATATGTTTATCCCTGAAAGACCCGTGTCAGTCAAGTATGACTCAAACAGTGAGACTGCAGCAACTACAGCTGAGGCTATAGCAAATCCCTTGGTGGTCGCTTTGGTCGTGTTTCCAATCGCATCTAGTTTGTTAAGAATTGATAGAGATTTCCCCTTTATCCCAGAAAGTTCTGATATTCCTTGTGCGTTGTCTGCAATTGGCCCGAATGAGTCCATTGAAACAATAAGGCCTGTTGTTGTAAGCATGCCCATTCCAGCCAGTGCCACACCATAGGCTGCTGCAGTTGGATCTCCTCTAAAGATCATGAATGACACAATGATTGTGATAGCAATAGCTAGAATTTGCCATACGGTTGAACTAAAACCTCCTACTAGACCCGACAAAATAACTGTAGCAGGACCAGTCTGGGATTGCTTTACTATATCCTTGACGGGAGCGTGGTCACCTGTTGCAAGATCGGTAAGTAAAAATATAATTCCTGAAAGTACAATTCCAGTAGTTGTTGCAATTGCTAGCCTTGGATCCGATGCTATTAAATCTGAAAGGATAAAAAACCCTATTGTTGAAACAATTGTAGATACCCCAAAAGCTTTGAGGATTGCATTAATGCCTTCCTTGATTTCGGTTTTGCCTTTTGCATTGACAGAGAAAATTCCCAGTATTGATGTTCCCACCCCAAGTGCTCTTACCGCAAGTGGAAACAAGACCCCAGGCAGTCCAAATGTGGCTCCTCCAAGAATCATAGCTGCCACAAGGGTAACTTCGTATGATTCAAAAAGGTCAGCCGCCATTCCTGCACAATCACCAACGTTGTCTCCCACCTGGTCGGCAATGACAGCCGCGTTTCTGGGATCATCCTCGGGAATATTTTTTTCCACTTTTCCAACCAGATCTGCTCCCACATCTGCCGCTTTGGTATATATCCCCCCACCCACTCTCATAAATAGTGCCAAAAGTGATCCGCCAAATCCAAACCCAACTAGCACCTCAGTGGCCAGGTTTCCGTAGTACCAATAAATAAGTGTTGCTCCCAGAAGACCAAGGCCAACTGTGAGCATTCCGGTTGTTGCTCCAGCCTTGAAAGCCAGTGAGAGAGCTTCACCAAAGCCTTTGTTGGCCAGAGTTGCTGTTCTCGCATTGGCGCGAGTTGCTATGTTCATCCCAATTGTGCCCACTAAAGCTGAGAAGAATGATCCTAGCAGGAAAGCTCCTGCTCTACCAATCGCCAACTGTGGGGTTTTACCGGTGAAATATAAAAAGAAGGTAAGTATGACAACAATTGGCGCAATTGTCTTAAACTGTCTTTTGAGGTATGCGTTTGCACCTTCCCTGATTGCTTGTGAAACTTCTTGTACCTTTTTGTTTCCCTCAGGATGTTTGAGTACCTCCCAAGCTAGCCAAATGGAGACTATTATTCCAATAATTGAAGCTGATAAAACAATTGGCAATAAATTTGCAACGAATGATTCCATTGTACACAAAAAAGCTCTTTTTAAGAGCTAAGGGTATTTTAATTATTTATTTTTGTATTTGCAATATCTATTTACGAAATTGCCTAGATATCAAGGGTTGCGAGCTTTGCGTGGGTTTGTATGAATTTTTTTCTTGGACCGACATCCTCACCCATAAGCATTGTGAAAATTTTGTCTGCTTCCTCAGCATCTTCAACAGTTACCTGTTTTAGTGTTCTAGTCTGCGGGTCCATTGTGGTTTCCCATAGTTGTGAAGGGTTCATCTCACCAAGCCCTTTGTATCGCTGAACTATGTATTTACTTCCATTTGCCTTGTCTAGTGTTTCAGTAAGCTCATCATCATTGTAGGCATACTTTACGACCTTCCCAATCTGAATTCTATATAGGGGTGGAACTGCAATGTATAGATATCCATTTTTAATAATTTCTGGCAAGTGCCTAAAAAAGAAGGTGAGAAGAAGAGTTTTTATATGTTCGCCATCAACATCTGCGTCAGTCATGATAATTATCCGATGGTATCTTAGTTTGCTATAGGTAACCGAATCTCCTATCCCTGCTCCTAATGCTATGATCAGATCTTTTAGTTCCTCGAATTTGACAATCTTATCTAGCTGTGCGCGTTCTGTGTTTAGAATTTTTCCTCCAAGCGGAAGAATTGCTTGAAATCTTCTATCTCTCCCCTGCTTTGCTGATCCGCCTGCTGAATCACCTTCAACTATATATAGTTCGCTGACATGAGGGTCTCGTGACTGACAGTCGGCAAGTTTTCCGGGAAGTGCCGAACCCTCAAGGGCTCCCTTGCGGAGGACTGCATCTTTTGCTGCCCGCGCGGCAATTCTTGCTTTTGCGGCAAGGAGAATTTTTTCCATAATTGACTTTGCATCGGAGGGATGTTCTTCAAAATAAGTATCAAGCCCTTCCTTTACAGAAGCAGATACAAACCCTTGTACTTCAGGATTATTAAGTTTTGCCTTAGTTTGGCTTTCAAACTGGAGATTACTGGACGGCATTTTTATGTAGACAACGGCATTTAGCCCCTCTTTCATATCTTCTCCTGTTAAGCCATTTTTTTCGTCCAGTATTTTATTGGTCAATCCAATTTTCTTGGCGTAGTCGGAGATTGATCTAGTCAAGGCAATCCTAAATCCTGTTATGTGAGTGCCTCCGTCTGTGGTTAGGATTCCATTGACGTAGCCTTTTACATTTTCCACAAAAGTGTCGGTGTACTGGATTGCAGTTTCCAACGATATACTAAGTTTGGGGTCTTCTTTTGATATATATATAATTCCACTGATTGAGTTTTTGCCTCTGTTGGAGTGGGCTACTAGGGACTTTATACCGCCCTCAAAGTAATAGTGTGCTTCATCTTGGTCTCTCTCATCAAAGAAGTGAAATGCCAACTTTGGAACAAGGTATGCCCTATCGCGAAGGAGATTTTTTACTTTATTTTTGTCAAAGGTGACGTCGTGGAATATCTCCGGATCAGGAGTAAATTGAGTTATTGTTCCGGTCTCTCCCTTTTGTGGCGCAAGATTACAGATTTTGGGAAGGGTTGAGTCAAGATAGTCATTTGAGGCTTCCTTGACATCTGAGAGTGGTTTACCCCTTTTGTATTCTTGGAAATAAGCCTTATTATCCCGAAGGACGATAACTCGGAATTTCAAAGATAAAGCATTAACTACTGATGCGCCAACTCCATGCAATCCGCCGGAGACCTTATAAGCATTGCTCCCAAACTTTCCACCCGCATGAAGTTTTGTCATTGTTACTTCAAGAGCACTTTTCCCGGTTTTGTGCCTGTCAACTGGTATTCCCCTCCCATCATCACGGATAATTGCTGACCCGTCCTTACGAAGAATTACCCATATATTTTTGGCTACACCAGCAAAACTTTCATCGACTGAATTGTCAACAATTTCTCTTAGGCACTCATGCAGTCCCCTTGCATCGGTGGACCCAATGTACATTCCTGGCCTTTTCCTTACCGGTTCTAATCCTTCAAGAACCTGGATTTGCTCTGCTGTGTAATCGGATTTTCCCATACTCTAATTATACTAAAGATCGATCTCCATTGAAACAAAGTACTCTGTTTGTAGGTAGGATGGCTAGTCTAAAAGATTAAAGACTTAATGCAAAATTTGCAAGCTGGAGAGTTACATTGGCATTTTGGGAAATTCTTTGCCTTGTGGTTTCTGCACAGGCAAGTGCATTAGCTATCTTTTTGTTGGGAGATTTGATAAGAAGGAGGTTTAATTCATAGATTATTTTGGTTAGATAAGAAATAGCCTCTTTGCGGTCTTTTATCTGGCTTAGCATTTCAAGTCTTGCAAATTCATTTAGCTTTAGAAATTCCTTGATATTTTGATCTGAATTTGTTTTATAAGCTGGGATTCTAATTATTTGGCATCGTGAGGCAATTGTCTGAGGTATAGCCCATTCGTTTTTTGAAAATAGGATAAAGGTAACATTATCCTCAGCTTCCTCAAGTGTCTTGAGGAAAGCATTCATTGCTTCGACTGTAGCATTTTCGATGTTTGAAAAAAAAGATGTTTTCGGGAGATTAAGGGTGGCGATCTTGCTTAGAGTGCGTGTGTCGTCTATCTTTTCTATGTCAAACCGTGTGATGGTTGACCCTTTTTTTTGGGCGATTTCTAGGGCTTTTTGATAACCCAACTCTTGGCTTGGTGAAATTATCAAATAGGCGTGCATTATACTATTATATTATCAGATTTGTTGTTTAGTTTAGGTTGAGATTGCATTTGTCAGTGAGTCGATATTAGTGCATAATATAATAATAGCTATGCCTGCCTTAAAGCTAACAAATACACTTAGCAATCAGCCATCGTCAAATGGAGGATCGGTAAAGACACTATCAGATGTTTTGGTTGAATTGGGGGCAATATCTAGTGATGTGGCTTCCAAAATCAAATTTACCGAGGTCCAGACAGGGAGACCCCAGGAGGAGATAATTAAATCCCAAAGGATTGTAGACGAAACTCAACTTACCAAAGCAAAGTCGGTTCTGTACAATGTTCCCTATATTGACCTTGATTCGGTTCCTGTTTCACCCGAGGCACTTTCTCTTATCAGTCAAGAAATTGCTTCGCGATTTAAGATTTTTCCTATTTCTGTTGATCCGGGGTTAAGACAGGTGGTTCTTGCAATGGCTGATCCATTGGATTTGGGAACTATAGAGTTTGTAGAGCAAAAAACCGGTTTTAGTGTCAGGCCCTATTGGGCAGAACCTTCGAAAATTGACACTTTAGTCTCAACTGGATATGCAACTTCGCTTGCAAAAGAAGTCACGGAAGCCCTGCGGGAAGTTGGTGGTAAGGGGGATGTAAGGGTGCTGGATATGGCAAGAACAGGTCTTATCAGGGAGGAGAAAGTGGCTCAGATTGTTACTCATATTCTTAACTTTGCTGTTAAGTCAAGGGCTTCGGATATCCATGTTGAGCCGCAGGAGAAATCAACAAGGGTTCGCTACAGGGTCGATGGAATACTTCAGGAAAAGTTGACCATACCCAAAGAGTTACACGACGCGCTTGTATCAAGAATAAAAATACTCTCAGGAATGAAAATAGATGAAAAAAGAATCCCTCAAGATGGAAGGTTTAATTTCCGTTCTGAAGTGGAAGAGGTAGATCTTCGCGTATCTACCTTGCCGACCGCGTGGGGAGAGAAGGTTGTTATGAGACTTCTTAAAAAGACTGGCGGGATACCCGACCTTCCAGAGCTGGGACTTAGGGGATCTGCGTTAAAAAATTTGCAAGATAGTATTCTGCGCCCGCATGGGATTATTCTAATTACTGGGCCAACGGGATCTGGTAAGACTACTACACTTTACTCGATAATTTCCAAGCTAAATACTACAAAGGTTAATATTATGACCCTGGAAGATCCGGTTGAATATAAAATTCCGGGAGTCAACCAAGTTCAGATTAATCCTGCTGCTGGCCTTACTTTTGCTTCTGGTTTGAGATCGTTTCTTAGGCAAGATCCAAATATTATTCTTGTTGGTGAGATTAGAGATCAAGAAACAGCCGATCTTGCAATCCAAGCTTCTTTGACTGGGCATTTGGTATTTTCTACTTTGCACACAAATAGCGCGGCTGGTGCACTCCCCCGCCTTTTGGACATGGGTGCTGAGCCGTTTCTTCTTTCCTCGACAATTAATGCTATCGTTGCCCAGCGTGTGGTAAGAAAGATACACAATGATTGCAAAGTTGAGTATGTTCCAGACACTCACCAGATTGAGGAAGTACAGTCTGTGTTAGGCGGACTTTGGCAGGCTAAGGGCCCAATTAAGTTTTTCAAGGGTCAGGGAGACAAGGACTGTAGCCAGACGGGATACTATGGCAGGGTTGGAATTTTTGAGGTCTTGCCAGTTTCTGAAAAAATTAGTAGGCTGATAGTAGAGAGGGCAACAGCGGCGGACATCGAAAAGTGTGCAAGGGAGGAAGGGATGATAACAATGAAGCAGGATGGATATCTTAAAGTAGTTGAAGGGATTACTACCCTGGAGGAGGTCCTTAGAGTTGCTCAGGAATAAATTATATGTCGATAAAAGAATTATTAACCTTAACTATTTCCAAGAAAGCTTCTGATTTGCACCTTGTGCCTGGGATTGAGCCGCATCTTAGGATCGAGGGAGCTTTAGTCCCCATTCCTGGCGAACCAAAAGTAACTCCCGAGATGGTTGATAAAATACTCAAAGAGATTCTTATTCCCGAACAATACGAGAGGCTTTCTGTGAATAAGGAACTTGATTTTTCTTACGCGTTCAATGAGAATGCGCGTTTTCGTGCTAATGCATATACTCAAAAAGGGGTTTTTGCTATTGCTTTTAGAACTATACCCCTTGTAATTCCCAAAATCGATGAATTGGGCTTGCCTAGGATTCTCCACACATTTACCAATTTGAGGCAGGGCTTCATATTGGTTACGGGTCCCACTGGACATGGTAAGTCAACGACAATTGCTGCCATGATAGACGAGATAAACGAGAATCGTGCTGAACATATAGTTACAGTCGAGGATCCAATTGAGTTTGTGTTTCAGCCAAAGCGTTCAATCATTTCTCAAAGGGAAATGGGGTTTGATACCCATTCTTGGCAAATTGCCCTTCGAAGTGTTCTTCGTGAAGATCCCAATGTTGTACTTATTGGAGAGATGAGGGATTTTGAGACAATTGCTTCAGCGTTGACTATTGCAGAAACTGGGCACTTGGTTTTTGCTAGCTTGCACACTAATAGTGCAGCCCAAACTATTGATCGTATAGTTGATGTTTTCCCTGACGAGCAGCAGGAGCAGGTGAAACTTCAGCTTTCAAACGTCATTGAGGCTGTTTTTTCGATGCGCCTTGTCCCCGGAGAAGATGGAAGACGGGTTGTAGCATATGAGGTAATGCTTGGAACCTCGGCAATAAAGACGTCAATAAGAGAAGGAAAGACTCACCAGATAGATAATATTTTGCAGACTTCGACAGGGATAGGGATGAACACGATTGAAATGTCCTTGGCAAATCTAGTGAAATCAGGGAGAGTCAGCTTAGAGGTTGCTGAGGGTTTTTCATTACGTCCTGGTGAACTCATGAGGTTAGTCAAGTCCTCCAAGTAAACTCCCTTAAGGCTTATGAACAGGTATAATTACAGGGCAAAAGACAGTAGCGGGAATGTTGTTACAGGTATGGTGGAGGCAAGTAGTCCTCAACATGCCGCCAAGCTTCTTCGCCAAAAAGGACTATTTGTAATTAAGGTTAGTGGAGGAAAAGGATTTTCACTTGACTTTTTGACCGGGCTATCCAAAGGAGTAAACCCATCTGAGTTGACTAATTTTACCCGCCAGCTTGCAACAATGATAAATGCAGGGTTACCGATAACTGACGCATTACTTATTCTCAGATCCCAATCTCAAAGTAAGATGCAATCTACGATTGCACAGATTTTAGCCGATGTTGAAGAGGGACAATCACTCTCCGCGGCAATGTCAAAGCACCCTAAGATATTTTCAAAGTCTTATATTGCTCTTGTCAAATCTGGTGAGGTAAGCGGAGTTTTAGATGAAGTAATGACAAAACTGTCCGATACGCTGGAGAAGCAACAGGAATTTAGAGGCAGGGTAAAGGGGGCAATGATCTATCCCATAATTATCATTATAGGAATGGTTGCGGTTGCTCTTATCATGCTTATTTTTGTTATTCCCCGCATGACTTCGCTTTATGATCAGTTTGGCGCAGAACTTCCAATAACTACGAAAATTCTGGTTTTTATATCTGAGTCTATGGTCAATTTTTGGCCAATTCTTGTAGTTATTTTGGCGTTTGCGCTTTGGGGGCTGAAAGGTTATCGTGCGACCAAAGCTGGTAGGCGCAAGCTTGATACATGGATTTTGTCAATTCCCCTTATTGGTGAGTTGCAAAAACAAGTGATTTTGACTGATCTGACGAGGACAATAAGCCTTATGGTAGGTGCGGGGGTCTCCATATTGGAATCTCTCCATATTGCCACAGAGATCTCTAAAAATTCTGTTATTACTGAGGCTTTGGAGGATATAGCAGTTATGGTTGAAAAAGGTTTTCCTCTGGCAATGGCATTTTCCAAGCATCAGGACGTTTTCCCTTTTATTCTCTCTCAGATGGTTGCAGTTGGTGAAGAGACAGGAAAGATGGATGAAGTTATGGCAAAAGTAAGCCATGTGTTTGAGGTTGAGTCTGAACAAAAAATCAAAGCCTTGTCCGCTGCAATAGAACCTATCATCCTTATAATACTGGGTATTGGAGTTGCATTTTTGGTAATTTCAGTCATCATGCCGATTTACAATCTGACTACCAAATTTTAAGTAGACAATTTTTTGATAGCCCCCCACTTGACAGACTATTTGAATTGTTCAATACTGAATATGGTATATATTGTTTATAAGGTTTGGGAGAGGAGGTGAGTAATTTATGACTGCCCAATCAAGGAAAGGTTTCACACTTATTGAACTTCTTATAGTTATTGCAATTTTGGGTGTATTAGCGGTTGTTGTTTTGGTGGCTATTAATCCAGTACAACAGCTTGCAAGGACAAGAGATGCTGGAAGGAAATCATCAGTTTCTCAGATTGGACATGCGGTTGCTGCGTATTACACATCAAGAAATGGTACTTATCCTGCTCAGGCTACGTGGGGATCTGATCTCACCACTTCTGGAGAGCTGAGCTCACTACCTTCAAGTATCGCCTATACTGCGGGAACGGTTACTAGTGGGTGTAGTGCCAATAATTCAAACAATTATTGTTACTATACAAATGCAACGGAAGGTGCGGTTGTATACGCGAAGCTTGAATCCCAGGCTGAACGATCGAAATGCGGCGCTGCTGAAGCTTGGTTTGCTTATTCAGTGCAGAAAGGTCGTGGAGGAATTGTCTGTGGAACTGAGCCAACAGGTGCTATTTCGTTTACCGTCGATTAAGTACTGCTTGATGGATTAAGCGACGTAAGAAGACAAGCCCACTAAATGTGGGCTTGTTTAGGTTTGTGCTATCCCCTAGGACTTGGCCTACTATATTTTGTAAAAGTATGTTATATACTCTGGGAAATAGACGAACGCTTTTTCCTCAAAAATCTTGGAGTTGGAATTATCTTTGTAGTAATTTGTTAGGAATTTTGAAGCATTTAGCCACCCAAGAGTATACAAACTCTTGATGTGGCTACAGATAAGACAGCTATCCATAACATATTGATTTGAAAATTGTTCTGTTTTATAGCTTTCAATTAATCTATTTGTGATTTCTATGAACTCGTTGGAGGATATTGTAAATTCTTTCTCAAACTCCAATTTGTAGATTATACCGTATGGAACCGAGATAATTTTTCCATAAATATCGTCGTATATTTCTATCGGGATGTCGGAAAAGACATTAGTTGATTTTATCAGAGGTGCCAGACTCGAATATCTAGCATCTAACGTAACTTTATTGTCGTAGCCTCTGTTATGTTCTAGATTAATATCCGAGTTGTTACCTAGATGTTTTTTAATTATAGAAATTCCACTAAAGTGTCCTGGGACAGTAATGTTCGTGTACTTTTTAAGTACATTTTGTACATATAAAATGTTTAAGGTTATTGTATCGTCAGTCAGCCACAGGACAGAGTTTTCCGGGACGCTTCCTAGAATGTCTTCTGCTAGATTTTGACCGTAGTATATCTTTGACATATCTGTCTTCTTAAAATTTGAGGAAAAAATGGTTAAGAAATAGGTTGCAAGTAGTACTGAGCTAATGCCAAAGGATCGAAGACGGGTAAGGAGGTGGCTATTATTTATTTTAAGAGGTTTTTTACTGGCAAAGTATCTTAATGCTCGGGCAAGAAAATCTTCACACAGAAGTGCTCCAAAAGAAGAAATTATAATTATCATTATTATGGAGGTAGTAAAAAACTTTTCCTGAATGGCAAGAGATTGAAAGCTTTGGAGATTGTATTTTGAGTACATCCCATACGCTGGACCAAACATAATCAAGCAGGTCAAAAGGGTAAATAAAGATATAAACCTTTTTTTAATTGCCAGATAGTAAACCCCCGGTATTATAAAAGGAATTAGGAATCTTACATGTACGTATATGTGCTGTATGTATGCGATCATGTTAACTGACATTGCAAAAATATCAGGATCAGAAAGCCGTAATTTTCCCCACCCATAGAGTTTGCGGGTAATTACGTTTATGAAGTTTTCTAGGTTGATTGGATTTCCCCAATTAATTGGCGGGTTCTGTGAGGCAGCAATTGGGAGGTATATATAAGGGGAAAGCCCAAGCAAGAAGAGGAATATCAAAAAAAGGATGCTTTTACCACTTGTCTTCCTATATGCCTTGGTTGCCAAGAGTGCGATAGTCAGAGGCGGAAAAAGCAAGAAGATAATTAGATTGTTTGTAAGAGACAGTCCAGCTGTGAGTGAAAGTAGATACAGATATATTTTTTTTCTTAGATAGACGAATTTAATTGTAAAAAGGATAAGAGCTATCACAAAGAAATTGTGTAGAGCAAACACTTCGACCACCTCGGCATAGAACCAGAACGGGTAAGTGAACGCTACACAAAGCGAACATGCGACAGAAAGATCTTTCCTAGATGTTATTTGTTCTATAAGGAAGTAGATTAATACTATACATAAGGCTGAGAAAAAAGCCGATATTAGGGCCATTTTTTCAATGGGAGTAAGTGCTACTGGTAGATGTAGGGAGATGATACCCAAGATAGTGTAACTTGGGTATCCTGATGGATGTGGTACTCCACCCACAAAAGAAGCACTTATGAAATCACCCGAATCACCGCCCAGTACATCAGTGGTAATGTTGTGCGCATATACTACAAAGGTGAATAAAAATAGAAGGCTTGGAATAAAAATATTCTTTAGTAACATTTTTTTTTAGAGGCAAGTATCTTTGTTCTCATTCTAAGGAAATCTTTTGTTTATATATGTATGTAAAGAAAGGAGAATGTTATTATTACACTATATAACAATATTACAATCTAGTTTAATGTTTGACTAGTGCTTTTGATATGCCCAAAAAGATCGACAATATTTTGCGTAGCAAGAAAGACTTTTTGCTAGTAGCTTTTCTTAGTATATTGCCATTTTTCTTTTTCTATGAGTTGCTTTTTGGTTATTCATTGTTGACTGGAGATTTCTCAGGTAGTGATTTATTAGAATTACATCTGCCATTTAAGTATTTGATTTCTGAAAGCTTGTCAACTGGAAAGATTCCGTTGTGGAGTCAAGATATCGACATGGGGTTTCCGACCTTAGCGGAAGGACAGTCCGGTTTTTTTTACCCTGTAAATGTCTTGCTTTCATGGTTGGACCCAATCCTTTCTCTTAATTTGAGCATAGTAGCAGCGTTTTGGATATCTAGCGTTTCTATGTTTTATTTTGCAAAGGATAGTGGTTTGGGGAGATATGCATCTTTGATCTCCTCAATAGCATTTTCTTACTCTCTTTTTTTTGTGGCTAAGGTTAAGCATATTAACTTGATAGCCACAGCGTCCCTGTTCCCTTTTGTTTTACTTTGCGTAAGAAGATCAATTCTAAGGAATTCATATAGATATGCAATATTAGCTAGTATCGGGGTATCATTGCAGTTTTTCGCGGGACACCCCCAGATTACTTTCTACTCTATCCTAATTTATGGGTTTTTAGTTGCATATTATCTTTTGTCAAGCAGTAATCAGAAGAGGAATGTGAGACAAATCTTTTTTTTATTTTTCCTGCTTTTTGTTTTTCCCCTGTTTCTTGCTTCGGTTCAGATACTTCCAACACTTGAGCTTTCAATGCACTCTGATAGGATTAATTTCTCGCTTGAGAATGTAAACACCTACCCTTTTAAAATAAAGAATCTTGTTGGTTTGATTTATCCCTATTTTTATGGTAATCCCGCTGAAGCTACATATGTTGTGGACATAGGAAAAGATGGAGTTTTCTGGGAAAACGCAATATATGTTGGTATTATTCCGCTGATTGCGATGTTTTATGGTTTTTCAAGAGTGATAAGAGAGCGAAGATATGATCTTTATTTTTTCCCAATCTTATTGATTGTCAGTTTATTTTTGATGTTTGGGCCAAGCAATTCACTGGGAAGAGCCTTATGGAATGCCATACCTGGCATGAATTATTTTAGGTTTCCTGCCCGCTTTGGTATATTTTTTGTATTTTCTGTTTCGATGTTGG
>JAGUZK010000056.1 GCA_020060845.1 Candidatus Woesebacteria bacterium | reverse complement strand
GGTTTTGGTTCTTGTGTGACAACTGCACTTATGCACGTTTCTGAACCAGATCTAAAGCTTTTGTGCAATGATTCCAAGACAGGTATTACGTAGTCAGGGGTACCAAAAAATACTATTTTAAGCATATCAATTAAAGCCAGATTGGTTAAAAATTTCTTTTACACTATTAGGTCAACCTTTTCCCATTCCCCGTCAACATACTCATAAAGAGGGGTTTTGGATTGTAAAAGTCTGTCTATAAAGAGTACACCGTTTAAGTGGTCCATCTCGTGTTGAACGATTTGTGCCGCAAGCCCATCAAAGTCACGTACTATTTCTTTGCCATTTTCATCGTAGTATCTGAGCGTGACTTTTTTTGCTCTTGTGAGAGGCCCGTAGTAATGGGGTAGAGACAGGCAACCTTCCATTATTTTTTTTCGGGTTTTATTTTTTGGCATATTTTTTTCTTTGGATATTGATATTATCTGAGGATTAATTATCACAAAAATTTCATTTTTTGGCCTCATGACAAAGACATTGACATTTTTGCCTATCTGGGAAGCGGCTAACCCCACCCCCTCCGGGTCTTTTTGAGCAACAAGAGTGTCAATGAGATCTTTGACCAGGTTTTTTAGTCTCTTGTCAAAACTGGTTACTGGCTTTGATTTTTTTCGAAGGATGGGATTTCTTACATCTAATATTTGCCTAATCATGGGCAAATTATATCAGAATTTCAGTTCCTGAAGTAGGTTTTTAGCATTTTGGTGCTTAGGGTCAATGTTTTTGAGTATGTATTGCAGGTGTTCTTTTGCTTTATCGGTATTGTTTTGTTCATGGTAAGCAACAGCAAGGGCATAGTGGGCGTCAGCGTAGTTGTCTTTTATTGATACGGTATGCAGAAGTGTTGTGATAGCTTTTTCGTAATTGCCAAGTTTTAGGTGGATCAGCCCCAAGTTGTACCAGAGTTTTGCATCTGTTGGGGAGTAGGAGAGAGTTTGTTCGACCTGACTTGCTGCAAGTGAAAGGTAGGAGGGGTCAATTGTTGCAAGATTTAGGTATATGGATGCTAGGTTTCGCCGGAATTGGGGGTTTGCGGGCGACATGGATATTGCCATTTTTGCCTCATCTTCGGCTAGAGTCATGTACTGGTCGTAATCCGCGCCGTTTTTGAACAAGTAGATAGCAGATTGTGTGTATATCTGAGATAGAAGCTCCCTGAAGACAGGTTCATTCTTTGATATTTTTACTAGTTGTGATGAAGTTTTTTGTGCGTTCTCAAGGTCTAAGTTGTTTAAGTATTGGCTTGCCTTTGCATAGAGAACGTCTGCCTTCCAGTATTTGTAAACCGACAGTAGAAGAAATCCAGTGATTAGGGCCACTGCGGTAAAGGCGAGCGTTTGAGAAATCGAGAGCCTTTGGGGTAAATTTTTGACTTTCTCCTCCTTCTTGGCTAAAGAATATGAAATTGCAGGATAAAGAAAGAAAAGAATTGATGTTGGTACAACCAAAAATCCGAAAAAATTAGTTACCAAAAGGCTGATATAGCCACTGACCAATCCAACAGGCAGAGGAGGCATGTTAAAAATGTTTTTTATCTGGGACTTGTTTTGAATGAATAAGGGATCTAAATCTTTTGCCTTTGTTATCTGTAGTATTGAAAATGTGATAAGTATTAAGTAAGTTGAAAGGCCAATAGCCCCATTGTTGGCAAGAATGTTTAGGTATTCATTGTGGGCTTTGTTGTAAATATAGTCCCATTCTGCCGTCAAATTGTGTTGTGGGGATCTAAATTTTGGATAGGAAAAAGCAAATGTTTCTACCCCGCTTCCAGTCAAAGGATACGCCTTCCAGATTCTTATTGCTCCTCCCCAGACAATTTTTCTTATTTGACCGGATCCTTGTGAAGTCGCCTCAAGTATCGAAGTGACCGATCTTTTGGTTGCGTCGGGAACTGTTGGCTTGATTTTAGACTCTAAAGAAGGTGTCCAAGGTGAACCAAAAATAAATACCAAGAAGAGGTAAACTATGGTGGTTGCAAAAAATGGCCTACTTACTTTTTTTGTCCTCTTGGTTTTGATAGCTGTTACGATAGTTAAGAACCAGAATACAAAATAGCCAACCAAGATTGCCAGGATCCCTGATCTTGATTTGGTGAAGATAAGACAGGTGAATAATCCTCCCGAGAGCAAAAGTGGAATAGCTTTTTTTGTTTTGGCTTTACCATTATTTGTAATTGAAAAGCCCCATAACAGGGGAAGTATTGCACAAATCCAAGCAGCAAGCCAATTTGGTTGTCCTAATGTCGAGAAAACCCTGTTTACAACATCATCTTCCCAGATGTTTTTGTCGATCCCAAAATGCTGCAGTATCCCGTATGCTCCAACTAAAAAAGATGAAAAAACCAAGGCAAGAAGCGATTTCTTAGATGAATGAGCATCCATATTAGAAATAAATGCCCAATATAAAAGAAGGTAGCTGATTGTTGAGGCGAGCCCGCCATTAAACCTTGAATAAACCCCCAAAAGAGATGTTCTTTGATCAATTGAAAATATTGTAGAGATGAAGTTTGAGACAAGAAAGGCAAGAAGAGCTAGATCCATCATTGAACGCCTAAAGATAAATTTTCTTACCAGAACCATCTTTATGATCCATATTGAAGTAATAAGAATTGTGACGATGTAAACAAAAATAATTTTATTAAATTCGAAGATCTCTGATGTTTTTGGCCAGAGAATAATGGGAGTAACAAAAAAAAGAAGGTAGAAAAGAATACTGATTGTTTTGGTTAGAAGGGTAACCATTTCCTTATCCTATCAGTTTAAGGGTGGAAATATCAATCTTACCCGTTTGCAGATGTGGTCAATAGAAATTTAACTGCTTGTTTATGGTATTTATAAAGGCTGATTTGACTATCATCATACTTATAGTATAATTGCTTACTATGCCATTATATGACGTGAGACTAAAAGAAGGTCTCGGACAACTTAGGGGAATGAATGAAGGAGAAGTCATACGGCTCGCGGCTGAAGAAGGAACTGAATTTCCAAATGACTGTAAGACTTATAAGATAGAAGAGGGAGAAAATATGGTTAAGATTAGAGTTGATGGGAACGTCGTCTCCGTCATCGAGGTCAAAGGAAATGCCTTTGATCTGCACGGAAGTGGGGAAAGACTTGGAGCAGACAAAATTTATCCTATTGGAGGAGCGAATAAAGAGGTGGTGAGAGGCTCCCTTTTTTATGTTGGTAGCAGGAATGGTCCTTGTTGGCTTGTTGTAAACGTCTCCAGATGAATCTAGAAATAAAGGAAGAATAGCCTTTCTTTGTCCTCATTCATAGTCTATACTACCTTTGATTTCAAATGGTTAGAGTTAGCTTCAGAAGGTTGAAAAAGTTTCGTAAGTATTTGCCCCATAACTACATACTGGGGATGCTGAGCCATGATATTGGTATTGATTTGGGAACAGCAAATACTCTTATTTACGTTAAGGGCAAGGGAATTGTGATAAGGGAACCATCAGTTGTAGCCAGACACAAGAAGACAAAAGAGATTTTGGCAATAGGCGCTTCCGCCAAGAAGATGTTGGGTAAAACCCCGTCCACCATAGAGATCGTGAGACCACTTAAAGATGGAGTTATTGCCGACTTTGATGCTACATCCTCTATGCTGTCGTACTATGTAAAAAAGGTGCATGAGAGTGCAAGCGTGATCCCAAAAATTCCCAAACCAAGGGTAGTCATTGGAATTCCTTCCGGGGTTACTGAAGTTGAGCGCAGGGCTGTTGCAGATGCCGCTGTGACATCAGGTGCTAGGGAGGCTTATTTGATTGAGGAGCCTATGGCAGCCGCTTTAGGGGCAGGAATTGGGGTTGAGGAGCCGGAGGGAGTTTTTATTGTTGATATAGGCGGTGGAACGTCTGAGATGGCGGTGATATCACTTGGAGGTGTGGTTGTAGGTAGATCTGTACGTGTAGCTGGTGACGAGATGAATGAAGCAATTATTAATTATGTTAGGCTTAAATATTCACTTCTTTTGGGTGAAGCTACCGCGGAAGAAGTAAAAATTAATATTGGATCAGCTTTTCCGGTGAAAGAGGATAAGTTCTCTGTTGTTAGAGGTAGAGATTTAGAAACTGGCCTTCCGAAGTCTATAAAGCTGACTTCTTCTGAGATCAGAGAGGCTCTTGCCCCAACAATCATGGAGATAGTTACAAATATTGTTGCTACAGTTGAAGAAACTCCCCCCGAGCTTGCATCAGATATAATGGAAAAAGGGATTGTTCTTGCTGGAGGAGGAGCTCTTCTTCATGGGATAGATAAGGTTATTTCTGAGGCAGCAAAAATACCTGTTGTAGTAGCCCAAGATCCCTTGACATGTGTTGTGCGTGGATGTGGAAAAATATTGGATGATTTGGCAATCCTTGAGAGAATAAAGTCTAAGAGGTGAAGTAGAATGGAAACGCTTTTGGCAAGTGGTAGACAAAGTTGGTTAACTTGGTTTGTAAGAGGAATTATCTTTTTGGGTTCTTTGATACTTTTTGCCAGGCTGGTAGAACTTCAGGTGGTTAAGGGAAATTATTATCGTTTGCTTGCAGACGAAAACAGAATAAGAAGAATTCCAATAGCCGCCCCCAGAGGTAGGATTCTGGCTCGCGGTGGGGAAGAATTAGCAGGGAACAGGGAGGTCAAAAAGCGTTTGGTATTTGACAGCGAAGGGTTAAAGAAGTTGCTTGATATTTTGGATGCCCCCAACGAGGAAATTATAACTGAGTATGAGAGAGATTATAGACTGGGAAGTGACTTTGCGCATGTCAGTGGCTATCTTGGTGAGGTGAATGAGGATGAATTGAATAAGGTAAAGCCCGAGTGTATTGATAAGGGAGCAAGAAAGGTGGGGGATTTAGTGGGGAGGGGAGGTCTTGAGGAGACATTTGACTGCAAACTCCGGGGAATAGATGGAGAGGAGCTGGTTGAGGTTGATTCCATGGGGAGGGTAGTCAGATTGCTTGGGAGAAGAAATCCTCAGGCTGGAGAAGATGTTGTTACTCACATAAATTTTGGGCTTCAGGAATTTATAGCGGAAACCGTTGAGGAAGCCAAAAAAAAGCTTGGTTTTCAGAAGGCGGCGGTTGTTGTCACCGATCCTGGAGGAGAAGTGTTAGCACTTTACTCCACACCAAGCTTTAATCCAAACTTCTTTATTAAGAAAGATAAAGAAAAAATTGATCGTATATTAAATGACCCAAATTTAGCGCTTTTCAATAGAGTAACAAGTGGGCTTTTCCATCCCGGGTCAGTGTTTAAGCCCTTGGTAGCAATTGCCGCTTTGGAAGAAAAAAAGATAGATAGTAACTTTCGATTCGATGATACTGGAGTGATTGAGATAGAGTCAATCTACGGCAGGTACTCTTATAAAAATTGGTATTTCACACAGTATGGAGGAAAAGAGGGGGAGATAGGAGTTGTAAAGGCGATAGCTCGCTCTACGGACACCTTTTTTTACAAGGTTGGAGAATTGCTTGGTATTGATAGCCTAGTTTTATGGTCACAAAAATTTGGTTTAGACAAAAGAACAGGAATTGAACTTACTGCAGAAGTTGCAGGTCTTGTGCCTTCCCCCCAGTGGAAGCTAGAGACTAAAAAAGAGAGGTGGTTTTTGGGCAACACTTATCATATGGCAATTGGTCAAGGTGATCTTGCGGTTACTCCTATTGAACTAAATACTATGATTTCCGCTATCGCTAACAAGGGGAAGCTTTGCAACCCTAGACTTGTTGGAGAGCCTGTATGTAAAGACTTGGGGATAGGGATGGATTCCATAGGTTTAGTAAAAGAGGGGATGGTTGCTGCCTGTTCTCCTGGTGGTACAGGATTTACTTTTTTCGATTTTAAGGAGAAGAAGGGAGTGGTTGTTGCCTGCAAGACAGGAACAGCAGAAACTAATGATGTGGATAATACTACCCATGCGTGGTTTACAGCTTTTGCTCCGGCAGATAACCCCGAGATAGTTCTTACAGTAATGGTTGAGAAGGGGGGAGAGGGGTCTAAGGTCGCTGGCCCAATTGCAAGGACTATAATGGATTATTGGTTTGGGAACAGGAAATAGAATTCTAATTTTGATTGGTGTGTGGAAGTGTTGGTGAACTTGTGAATTCGATGGTTTTTAACTGCCCATGACTAACATCTATTTGGCTGCACTGTATTCATTTGAGGGCTTTGGAACAGCAAGGGTTAAGCTCTTGATTGACTATTTTGGCGGGGCTAAAGAAGCCTGGAACTCGGATGCTGATGCCCTTATCGACGTAGGGATTAATAAAGAGTTGGTTGGAAAGTTTATTAGCTACAGGAATGCTTTTGACTTTGATTTTTTCCTTAGCATTCTTAAAAAGGAAAAAATAAATTTGGTGAGTATAAATGATCCCGATTATCCCGAAAATCTTAAGGGACTTGATGACGCACCTTTGGTGTTGTACTACAAGGGCAAATTAAGCAAAAATGATATTAATTCTGTTGCGATAGTTGGTAGCCGCAGAATGACCTCCTATGGGCGAGACGTGACTCAAAAGATAGCCTCTGAACTTGCCAGTTTTGGAATAGCTATTGTATCGGGACTTGCTTTTGGGGTGGATATGACTGCCCATGAGTCGGCTCTTGACGCAGGTGGAAAATGTATTGCTGTTTTGGCGTCTGGAGTTAATGTCGTGACTCCGTACTCAAACAGATGGTTGGGTTCAAAGATTATTGAAGCGGGCGGAGTTATTATATCTGAGTATCCGCCCAACACCAAGGCAAAGAAGCACTATTTTCCTTATAGAAATAGAATAATATCGGGATTATCAAAAGCTGTGATTGTAGTGGAAGGGAGGATTAAAAGTGGCACGATACATACTGCAAATCATGCCGCATCGCAAGGAAGAAGCGTTTTTGCGGTTCCTGGACAAATTTTGTCTGTAATGAGTGAAGCCCCGCATTATCTAATCAAAAACGGGGCAAAGTTGTTTACGAGCGTTTCCGATGTCTTGGACGAACTTAACTTGCAGCTTAGGGTTGATAGAGATAAAATTTCGGAGTTTGCACCAGCTGATGATCTTGAGAGGTTAATTTCTGATATTTTGGATTGCCCAAAACACGTAGATGAAATTAGAAGAAGAACGGGGTTGAAGATTTCGGAAATTTCTGCCAAGCTTACCGTTATGGAAATCAAAGGTATAGTCAAAAATCTTGGAGGTGGTATTTACCGGAGGAATTGATTTGAGCGTGGATAATATGAACCTTATTGTTGTTGAATCTCCAACTAAAGCCAAAACATTGTCAAAATTTTTGGGAAAGGATTTTTTGATCTTGGCTACCAAAGGACATATCAAAGATCTTCCAAAGTCAAAGCTTGCTGTAGATATTGGTGATAATTTTACCCCCCAGTATGTATGGGTCAAGAAAAGGGAAAAGGAGATTTTGGAAATAAAGAAGAAAGGTGCCAAAGCAAGGAATGTGTTTATAGCTACTGACCCAGATCGAGAAGGAGAGGCAATAGCCTTTCATGTTCTCGAGGCTATCAATGCTGATGGTGAAGGAGGCGCTAAGGCATCACAAGGTCCAAAAATCTTTAGAATAACGTTTCATGAAATTACTAAAGATGCGGTCCAGCATGCCGTCAGTAATCCAGGAACTATCAATAAAGACCTAGTTAATGCCCAAATAGCACGAAGGGTGTTGGATAGGCTTGTGGGATACAAGACATCACCTCTTCTTTGGAAAAAAATAAGAGTGGGACTATCTGCTGGAAGGGTTCAGACAGTTGCTCTTCGTTTAATTGTTGAGAGGGAGCGTGAGATTGAGAAATTTGTCCCCAGTGAATATTGGGAGATTTATGTTGAGGTAAAAAGAAGAGAGGGGGGAGGCGAGAGTTTTTCTGTCAAGCTGGTGAAAGTGGATGGGAGAGCTGCAAAAATATCTGATTCAAAATTGGCAAATGAGATTTCCTCAGATCTTGAAGTATCCAAGTATGAAGTTGCCAATGTTGTTGCAAAAGAAGTGAAGAGGTATCCCTATCCTCCCTTTACTACATCGACATTGACCCAAGCCGCCGCGAGGAGTTTGGGTTGGTCGTCTAAAAAAACGATGAGCATAGCACAGACGCTCTACGAAGAGGGGCTAATAACCTATCATAGGACTGATTCCACAAATCTTTCTTCTGAGGCTCTTGAGCGGGCTAGACAATTTATTATGTCTAACTATGGAAGTGGTTATCTTCCCCCCAAGCCAATTTTTTATAAGACCAAAAGTAAATCTGCCCAGGAAGCACATGAGGCAATACGACCAACGGTTGTAGATGAAAAGCCGAGGTTTACTGGTGAAAAGTGGAAAAAGGAAAAAGAGATTTTGTATAGCTTAATTTGGAAGAGGTTTGTGAGCTGTCAAATGTCCCCAAGCGTGTATGATGAGGTTACAATTGATACCAAGGCAGTTGGGAAGAAAGAGTATGTTCTTCGTGCCAGCGGCAAAACATTAAAATTTGATGGTTGGAGAAGGGCCTATGGTTTTCCAAAGTCAGGGGTCGAATCGGATTTGGGACAGGCAAAACTACCTCTACCCACGAAGGGAGAGGATCTTGATAAGATAAAAGTTGACTTACAGCAAAAGTTTACACAACCCCCATCAAGATATACCGAGGCGACTCTCATTAAGACCCTAGAGAAGCTTGGAATTGGTAGGCCGTCCACTTACGCTCCGACAATTTCTACGATACAGGCACGTCAGTATGTCGAGAAAGATGAGGGGAAATTTAGGCCGACAAATTTAGGTACTGCCGTGAACGATTTTTTGATTGGTAATTTCAAAAGCGAGTTTGATTATGGATTTACCGCAGTAATGGAGGAAAACTTGGATAAGATTGCTAGTGGAGGTCTTGATTGGGTAAGTATGATGAGAGATTTTTATTATCCTTTTGAGAAAAAAGTAGAAGAAGTTGAAAAAAACTCCGAAAGAGTAAAAGTT
>JAGUZK010000020.1 GCA_020060845.1 Candidatus Woesebacteria bacterium | reverse complement strand
GAGGTATTACCCTTTTCCTAAACTTATCAAACGAGAAAAAATATGCGGATGCAGAGACTACAACTGCAATCATCGTTTGAAATGGATATCCTGCCAAAACCTTTCCAGAATAAGCATTCCAGAAGAATTTTAACCTCTCCTCAAATATAAATTTGGTAATTCCACGAAAAGCCTTATCCTCAAAAAATAGGCTAATCACATTATTTAAAAGGATATTGTCATGGCGTATATTAAATATTATTTGTGGTATAAAGCCAGCAAAAAAGACAAACATACAGCCTGCCAAATACCTAAGGTGTGGCAATTTTTTCCTTTGCCATAGCATAATAATGAATAAGATGGGAATATAAAAGACTGCACTCGCGGATTCAAAATGCATTGAAACAGAGGTAAAAAAGATAGCAAAAAACCAGAACCATCTTGCTTCTTTCTTGTTCCTAGAGACAATCTCCCAATAACACCAAAAAATTACTGTGGATAAAAGGAGCATTGGGGTCGGGTTCGACAGCCAGCGGGAGAGGGTAAAAATGTTATATGAAAATGAGGCTATAAGTGCTGCCAGCAGCCCAGCCAGCCTTGAGTGAATTCTTAGCCCCAAAATGTACATAAATAAGGAAGCAATAACACTTGTAAACGATATAAACACCGAAGGATATACGGGATTCCCACCACCAAGGAGATAAAAGGGTGCGATCAAATAATAATAGAATGGGCCTAAAAAAATTCCTTTTAAGCCAGTTACGGGTCCAATTAAGAAGGGCTTAAAATTGTGCCACAATTCCCAAATAACCAAAGCATCACGCCCTTGGTCGTAATAAAACCTCAAGAGGTCTTCCGTTCGATAAACTCTCACAAATAAAGACACTGCCAAAATGATAAAAAGCAATAGGTAAGTTAAAGTATGTTGTCTAATCTCTTTAATCCAGATGCTTTTGACAAAATCTCTATATCTTGATATAAGCCCACCTTTCATCTTAATTTTGAAAATATTCTTATATACTCAACCACTTTCATATATATTTTTTTATTCATCTAGACCTCTCCTCCAAGCAATATCCTAATGCAATCAAAAGACAAATCTTCCCTTAGTTTTTACCCAAACTAGTTCCTGCCTAACCGCTCTCACTTGCAAATTTTCTTGCCTCTTTCAAGACTTTTTCAATAGCCCCATCAAAGGTTAATCCTTCAATCCTAGCTCCCGATGCAAAAACATGTCCTCCCCCACCAAGTCTTTTAGCCAGCCTTGAAGTATCAACTCCGCTCCTGGAACGAATTGATATTGAAAATCTGCCAGGTTCATTTTCAACAATCAAAAATCCAAAGTCCGTGCCATCCACAACTTGGGCAAATAAATTGGCGGCCATCTCTTTCCCATTTGTGGGCAGATTTAATCTTTTATAAATTTTGTAAGGAATTGCCGCCCAGATGAACTTGTGTTTTTCCTCTAACCTTACTCTCTTTAACACTTCACCATAAAACCTGATTAAGGAGAGCGATACACTGCCATAAAGTTGATAGATAATTTTATCCTTGTCAGCGCCCTCATCCATAAGATCAGCCGCAATCCTCAATGTCCTCTGTCCTGAACCAGGAAATCTGAAAATTCCTGTATCCCCCAATATCCCCAACAACAAACAATTTGCTACATCTTTACTAATTTTGACCTTCCAATCTTGAAAAATTAGGTACAACAACTCCGAAGTCGAAGTAATTCCAGCATCAACTATATTTATATCTCCATAGAAAGTGTTAGTCGCATGGTGATCTATTACAATTATCTTTGTATCTGGCTTCTTAAAATCCACAACATCTGTTACCATACTCCAACTGGATGAGTCTAAAGCTATAAATAGATCAAATTTAGAAAAATCAAATGATAAAAAGTCTACATTCTTTTGAATCTTATTGAAGTTTTTGAGATAGCTAATACTGTCAACAATCTCGTCGCTTGGACACACAATATCAACTTCCTTGCCCATCATTTGCAGCACCTCATACATTGCCAAAGCGCTGCCTATAGAATCAGGATCTGGCCCCCGGTGGCAGTTTAATAAAATTCTCTTAGCTTTTTTCACCTCTCCCAATACCTGCTTTGACTCCTTATAATTCATAATCAGTCATCAATAACAATTCACTTCGAGTGTATTAACTTATACAATGTTAGCCCTCCAACTTCCCATTGTGCCTCAATTTTACTCCATCCAAAATTTGCTATTTCTGCTTTTGCTGAATGCGTTGGGTCACACTTACTAGCTTCCATTTCACAAACAACAAACAACTGATCTGCTATTGTATCGGAAAGATTAAGCGGATCGATGTCATACACCGGGTACCCATCTTTTTCCAGAAAATACTGATACCCATCCTCATAATTTCTTTCAGCAATTACTGCTAAATTAAACTTCTTTCCATTTGATTCCTCACCAATCTTTTGGGCTACAACCTGTGACCTTTGCATTTGCCTATTTGGGGGGTACTTTAATGGATTTTCAATAAGATTCAGATATAGACAAGCAAACAATCCAATCAAAAGTAAAGTCTTGGTCAACAACCCAAACTTATTCCATAAGTATCCAAAAAGCCCACCAAAAAGAATAAATGGAGCTGTAAACATAAAGCCAAAATAATGGTCGTAAATATGCTGCTTATAAAGACTTAAACCCAAAAT
>JAGUZK010000028.1 GCA_020060845.1 Candidatus Woesebacteria bacterium | reverse complement strand
TCATATACAATAGAAAGGTCATCAGCTACAGGACAAGCATGTGGATCATGGCAAATAGATATAAAGCCAAAATATATGGATGAACATCGTGGACTAACACCATGCAGTGCAAATAACGGATTTGCATTTGTCTGTGATACCGGTCTATCCTGCCAGACTTCAACACCCACACCGACACCAACCCATACACCCACACCAACATTCACCCCAACACCAACTCATACACCCACACCAACATTGACACCTACATCAACACCAACCATTACTCCATCTAATACACCGACTCCAACTCCTTCTGAGACACCGCCCGCCAACACCAAACTAAAGATTTGCAAGTACGAGGATGACAACGCAAATGGTACCAGAGATGGGGGTGAAGACACTCTAAGCTGGAAGTTTTTCTATACCATTGAGGGAGAAGCTAAAAAAGAAGTCGAAAGCCATTGGTGGAATATACTAACCCAAGGTTGCGCAATTGTGGACGTGCCGTCAGGAAAGAAGATAACAGTCGAAGAAGAACTAAGATCCGGGTGGAGATTGACTAACCTTTACGCTGATGGGAGTTCCCAAAACGGAGGATCATATACCTATACTTCCAATATTGACAGTGTCAAGGTGCTGTGGTTCCTAAATACATATACACCTGAAACAACCAATACCTATACAAGCTATTGTTCAAGTATTTCTGCCTCAACAACATACGGCACAGCCCCGTTAACAATCACCTTTACAGGAAGCGGATACGACTCAAATGGTACCATCCAGGAATATGAATTTGACTTTGGTGATTCCTCAGGAGGTCAGCCTCAAATCGTTAGACAAAGCCAAAACACAGCACACCATCGTTTTGAAAACCCGGGCAATTATACAGTCCACCTTAGAGTAAAAGACTCAAGAGGCAACTGGCAGGGAGGAAATGACTCATGTAAAATTAACATAAATGTCTATTCAAGGCCAGAAGTTCTTGGGGCATCCACTCCCACTCAGCTTCCAAAAGCAGGAGGATCCTACGATGCACTCATTCTACTTCCCCTGGCGAGCCTAGGAGTGTACCTTTTTAAGAGATTCAGGCTAATCTAGGCAAAACAAAGAAAAGATCTGCCATGTTCCCCAAAGGCACAATCTACACAAGTAAATCCAAAAGAAGGCACGCTGAGGTTAGGGTATCAGCAACAATTCTTGAAAAAGTTATATACAGCATTCTTCGTGGTACAGGTGCAGGGATAATAGCTTTTTTTGTTTTATGGATAATGTTCACAATATATCCAATTGCAGAAAGCGAAATTGAATACTTGATAAATAATAAAACTTCCGCAAACGATGCAAGCAAAACTTTGGAAACCCGTGATAAGTCATATACAATCGAGGCAGAAACTACCCAACAAGTTCAGCAAGAAGCCTTGAGTCTGGGAATCAACTCATACTTTTCTATCTACATTCCCAAAATTCAGGCCAAGTCACAAATCATTGCCAATGTTGACACAGCAGAAGAAAACGACTACTTGCAAGCACTCAAAAATGGAGTCGCGCATGCAAAGGGTACCTATTTTCCCGGACAGGGCAAGAACATTTACCTTTTTGCGCACTCTACTGACACTGATATAAATGTGGCAAGGTATAATGCAATTTTTTATCTTCTCAGGAAGCTAGAAAAAGGAGACGAAATAATAATTTTTTTCTCTGACAAAAAATACATATATTACGTTGATGACAAAACAATTACCAATCCAACAGATATTAGTTGGCTAAACAATAATTCACAAGAAGAAACCCTTATTCTGCAGACATGCTATCCTCCGGGAACCAGCCTTAAAAGGCTTATTGTTACAGCAAAACCACTCCTCTAGTAATCTTATCAATATCCTACTTTAGAGGCGTCGTAAAGGTATAGTAGGCATCATAGACATAGTTTTTATTTTGACTCATTACTTCAAAGAAATAAGTCTTCCCCGGCTCAAGATCAGTTAACTCTAGACGGTGTTCTTTCACCCTCTCGCTCGACTGCACCTTTTTACCGTATGAAGTATCAAAACCATAGTTAATAACAGAGGTAGCATGGTGATTTGTCCTCCAATAAATAACCGCCGAAGTTGGAGTTACTTTTTCTACACTAACAGCCAAAATCTTGGTTGGCTCACGATCAAACCAATATTCGCTTGTGATCGCTACAAAGGTTGTCACTTTTTGGGCAAGTTTTATTCCACCTTGCGAAACTGCTCTTGTTGTTTGTGTTATTTTTCCACCAACACTATTTGCTTTATCGGTGATCATTTTTCCAGCTGTCTTAACCCCATTAGCTGCATTTTGGGCGGTAGTTGTTACTGCCGAGACACCGTTTTCTATTACTTTGAAAATTGGCTTTACTGCACCCGGTGTATTGGCAGACAACCAATTATACCCTTCACCCAGTGATTTAGTCGCACCGGCAACTCCCTGTCCTATCGTTGCCAACAATGTTCGTGTCGTTTTCCCTAAAATAGCCAGTATTTTTTGATTGCTTCCTACAACAAATGCTTGGTATCCTCTCCAAACGTCAGCTAAAACACCAATGGCAGTTTTACCTGTGTCCACCAACCCCCACCAGAGATTAGCTAAAGCCTCAACAATTTTTTCTCCTGCCTTTTCAAAAGCAGTTGATTCAGGCGCTTCCGTTGGTTTGGTTATCTCTAATTCTTTTCCAACATCTTCCCGTTCTTCCGGCCTTAATAGTTTAGTTTCTTCTTCAATGGTTTCCTTCTCTTCCGGTACAGTTACTTGGGCAAGGGTTGTAATATCTAAAGTAAAACTAGCTTGTGAAGATAAATTATCTGCCTTGTCCTTCCCTGTTAAAGTAATTTTGTACCTACCTAAATCAAGATTTTGCTCTGGTGTAAATTCAAAAGGCAGATACTTGTCACATTTCTGTTTTGAGTTATCAGAAATCTCCTTGTTATCACAGCTATACCATGATTTATCAAAATTTAGGGTGTAGAGAGTGTGAAGTTTGTAGGTTAATCCCTCTTTTTTCTCTATTTTTATTTCCACTTGTTTGGGCCCACTGGCAATTTTGGGGCCATT
>JAGUZK010000005.1 GCA_020060845.1 Candidatus Woesebacteria bacterium | reverse complement strand
TGCACCAGTCTCCGCAGCTACAGACTGTAGCAACAAATTCTGGAGAGGAAGCTAAAATAGTGTTTATTGACTGTTGTACATTTTGGTTATATATTCCAGGGAATTCGGCGCTGGTTATACAGTTCGGATAATTACCGATTATGACTCGGGCATCAGCACATGCACCTCTCCTTGATCCTTCAGTATTAGCAACTACACAACAACGATCGACAAGCAAGGCATCATTTATAGTGTCTGTGTTAATGGTTGTTGTATAGGTAATTGTGTAAGTACCATTTTTATTAATAGAGACTCCTCTTACGTTTGGCTCTGATCCTTCGGGTGGGGTTCCTGAACCATACAAGGAATTTGTACACACCATTTCTTGTAAGGTTATATCGGCACGAGGTGCATTTATCGTGACTGTATAGGTTACGGGTTGGTTTCCTGAGTTGTTGTTCAAACTGGTTTGATTAGATTGTTTTGACATGTTGATATAAAGTGTTTGGGCAGGTAACGAACCATCTCTTGGAAAATCAGGGTCAGGTGGAATTCCTGGATCAATTTCACCAGGTCGAAACTGTCCTCTTACACCCATTTCAGTTTCTGTTCCGAACCCTCCCGGTGGAACAACATACGCCCCCATTTGAATTACAGTGTAGCTAAAAATAAAAAAAGTGATAATAATTATGATCGCAACAAGTGTATTTATAAGAAGAGCCTTAATCATGGCGTAGGTAGATCTAGAGAGGAAATGGAAGAATAAAACAGTATTGGCGACAATTACAGATGCAGAAGCAGGGGCAGTAAAAGCTATAACAGTTCCAGTGCCGATCAAGGCTAAAGCAACAGGAGCAGCACCTATTAGAAACATTCCAGCCCCGCCTGCAATAAAAAGTGTTGCGATTTGATCTTTGGGATTTTGAATTCCGGTAAGCGACGCAAAGAGTTTGCTTAGTACTCTACCTATTTTTTTAATAGCCTTAATAGCAAGTTCGGCGGCAAGGACTATTAAAGTGCCAACTCCAGGTGCTACGAGATTAGCCGTTAAATGGGTTGCCAATTTAGTGCCAATTTTTCCTCCTATCGCAAGAGCTGCTTTTTTAGCAGCTTCTCCTACTCCTTTGGATACTGCTTTTTGTGCGAATGAGGAGGTAATTTTGTCCAGTCCTGGTTTTAAGGCTTGGAGGGTTTTGTCAGTTATTATCTTTTTTGCCTTATCAACTGCTATACCAGATATATTTTGAACCGATGAGGTAAAAGTATTATTAGAAAAGTCTACATAAAAAGCGTTTTCTTTTGGAGCGGCTGGAATATTGTTGGCTGATGAAATAGATAGTTCAGGATAACCCAGCTCTTGCCGTATTTTTTCGTGTTCTTGTGGAAAAGAATCCTCAAAAGCGCTTGCAATAATTGCGCAGCGATAAAGCTGGTTTTTGGTATTTTGGTCAATAGATTTATTGTTTTCAATAGACTCAAGGATTTTTGTGGAATTAATTCCCATTGAGTATAGATTGATGCCGGTTGTGATTACTCCCCTGTCTATATCTTCAGGAGCAAATCCTGCTTCAAGAAGTTTTAATGTTGTTTCTCTGTCAAATTCAATATGTCCAGCGTTAATTACATTTTGTTTAATTTCTTTGACAGGATCAGATATTTTGGAAGCGGGAGGTTGGGTTGGGACAGCAAGAAGCTCGTAAATATTAGTCATGATTAGATTATATCGGTTTTTGAGACTTTTTTTCTTCCTTTTGTAATATCTCTTGGGGTTTGGTGGTGATGAGCTTGTGTTCTTCTTCTGAAGCAACAACGGTTATTGGTGCGTGATTGTTGCCTGCAAAAAATATTCCTTGTCCAACATTTGCTCCTAAAAGAAGCTGTCTCTCGCCGTGGGTAAGATAGAAGGTGTCTCCTACCACATCAATGGCAGCTGGCGACTGCTTCATTAGAATGCGTATGGCGCTGTTTGTAAGTATTGCGTGTCCTATATCTATTGAAAGGAAGTCTTGCACGTCCTGAGTGATTGTGGTGAGCCCTAGATAATATTTTCTTGCCCTCTTGACTATTGACCATAAAAATTGTGCTGAATCTTGGTATTTCATCATGTGCCACGCCTCATCTACTATCAATAGCCTGGGTTTTAAATCTTTTTTTATTCTTGTCCAAATAAAATCAAGAATGATAAACATTGCAATTGGGCGAAGTGCATCCTCCAATTCTTTTACTGAAAAGACAGTAAAGGGGTTGGTAATCTCGATATTGGTGTGTTTGTCAAATATTCCAACGAATGACCCCATTACAAATTTTTCTATTCTAGCAGCAAGGTCTAGTGCTTCTGGAACCTCTTTTCCGATTAGTATCTTGTAAAGATCTTCCATAAGTGGGGGTTCTTTTGTTTGTGTATCTGGATCTTGAGTTATACCTTTTGACCTATAGGTGTCAACAAGAGCGCGATCAAGAAGAGCTTCCTGGATTGGTGAAATCTGACCCATGATTATTTTAAGCAAGGAGTGTAGGGACAGGATTTTAAGTCCTAGATTATTTTCCCCTTGCTCATAGACTTGTGAAAGATCAAAAGGGTTTATTTTTGATGGGGATGTATAGGAAAATGAAATATACTGCCCCCCGACAGCTTCTGCAAGAGCTTTA
>JAGUZK010000015.1 GCA_020060845.1 Candidatus Woesebacteria bacterium | reverse complement strand
TCTCAACTGGCAAGGTTGAAATTTTATCCGAGACTTACTATCATTCTCTTTCCTTTTTTTATTCCCGCCGTGAGTTTGAAAAACAGGTTGAGCTACATAGGGGGCTTATAGAAAGAGTCTTTGGTGTTACCCCAAAAATATTTCGTAATACGGAATTGGCCTACAATAACGATTTAGCGCATTGGGCAGACGGAAAGTATGATGCAATCTTAGCTGAGGGATGGGATAAGTTTTTGGGGTGGAGAAGTCCTAATTTTGTTTACAGACCGGTCGGCACAAAAAAAATTAAACTTCTTCTTAAAAACTATAAACTTTCTGATGACATAGCATTTAGATTTTCCCAGAGAAGCTGGTCGGAGTTTCCTTTGACAGCCGATAAGTTTGCCAGCTGGATTAGCAGGATTAATGGTTGCGGGGATGTAGTTAACCTTTTTATGGATTATGAGACGTTTGGAGAACACCAGTGGAAGGAGCACGGGATTTTTGATTTTCTGGAGAGACTTCCACAAGAAATTCTCAAACATCCTGATAATGATTTTGTAACTCCAAGTGAGGCTTGCAGGCGGTATCCTGTTAGGGATGAGATAGACGTTCCGGAGGTGGTTACATGGGCTGATTCTGAAAGAGACCTTTCAGCCTGGGTGGGAAATCCAATTCAAAAATCGGCAATAGAGTTCATATATGCTTTGGAAAAGGATGTAATAAAAACGCGAAGTTCAAGAATTTTAGACGACTGGAGAAAGATGCAGATTTCCGACCATTTTTATTATATGTGTACCAAATGGTTTTCCGATGGAGATGTACACAAATACTTTAACCCCTACGATAGTCCTTATGATGCCTTTATATCTTATATGAATGCAGCTAGCGATCTTCGCTTGCGTGTGGAATACGCAAAAAATAGAACGAAGAAACAAAAAAATTTGAGATTTGCAGAATTTACAGAGCTTGGAGCGTAAACCCAATTATGCCTAAATTTGCTGTCCTTGGAAATGGATCAACACTTATTTGCTTCGAGAGACATGGGTTAGTTAAGGACCTTTATTTTCACTATCCTGGACTGGAGAACCATGTAGGTGCAGGTTTGGTACACCGCATAGGGATTTTTATTGATGATAGAATGCATTGGCTTGACGGGGATGGTTGGGAAGTCAGGGTAGGATCGATGCCTGATACAATGGCTACTAGTATCTATGCTTCAAATGAAAGTATAGGGATAGAGCTTAGATTTTCGGATGTAATTTATAATGAGGCAAATATCTTTATAAGGGAAATTATTATAAAGAACCTTTTTGACAGGCTGAGAAAAGTAAAGATTTACTTTGACCAGCAGTTTAATATCTCCCAGACCCATATCGGGGATACTGCCTATTTTGATCCCCGTGAGGAAGTAATTATCCACTACAAGGGAAGAAGAGTTTTTCTGTTTAATGCGATTTCCAAGGATGGGCATTTTAATGAATATAGTGTTGGCTTATTTGGGATAGAGGGCAAAAGTGGTACCTATAAAGATGCTGAGGATGGGGTGTTGAGTGGAAATGCGATTGAACATGGTCAAGTTGACTCGGTGATAGGTTTGTCAGTCAGCGTTGATCCAAAATCTGAGGAGAAGTTGTACTATTGGATGACGGTTGGAAAGTCAATAAGGAAGGTAAAAGAGTTAAATCAGATTGTTGTCTCAAGAACTCCACCCGATATTATTAAAACAACTAAAGATTATTGGCGCGCTTGGGCTACCCATCTTAATTTTTCTTTTTATGGACTGGGTGAACCAATAGTCAACCTTTTTCGCCGTTCACTTCTGAATATTCGTACTCATGTTGGTACAAATGGTAGTATCATTGCATCAGGCGACTCTGATCTTTTTCAGTTCGGAAGGGATACATATGCCTATGTTTGGCCCAGGGATGCAGCCTTTTCTGCGTTAGCATTGGAGCGCGCTGGGGATTTTAATGCTTCCAGAAGATTTTTTAATTTTTGTAGAAAAATTGTGACTAACGAGGGGTATTTTATGCATAAGTATGCTCCAGATATGTCTTTGGGGAGCTCGTGGCACCCATGGGTAAGAAATGGAGAGAAACAGTTTCCCATTCAGGAGGATGAAACTGCACTCGTAATATATTCTTTGTGGAAACATTATGAGCTTTCGCATGATCTTGAGCTGATTGAGGAGATTTACAACGATCTTATAAAGAAATCTGCTGAATTTATGTCATCTTATCGTGATGGAAGAACGGGCTTGCCTGCTCCTAGTTATGACCTTTGGGAACAGGATTACGCGATAAACACTTTTACATCCTGCAGTGTGTATAAGGCTTTATTGTATGCTTCCAAGTTTGCCGGCCTTTTTGGAAAAACGGTTGCTGAGAAAAAGTATCTTGAAGCGGCAAATGATATAAAAAGAGCAATACTTAAATATCTGTTTGACCCTGACACTGGCCTTTTCTTAAAGCAGATTAGGGTCAATAAAAAGCAGATAGAGTTGGATAGGACTGTAGATATTTCCTCTGTATATGGCGTTTTCAAGTTTGAGGTCTTGGATGTTGGTGACGAGAAATTAAGAACTGCCTTTGATAAGACTATTGAGAGGCTTGAGGTAAAGACGGAAGTTGGGGGCATAGCTCGCTACGAAGGAGACTCCTACCATGCTCGGGGAGGAAATATTCCTGGAAATCCCTGGATTATAACCACTATGTGGGTAGCTCAATATCTTATTGCTAAGGCGCAGACCGAAGCGGAGATTGCTTCCGTCCACAAGTACATTTCCTGGGCTGTCAAGTATGCCGGGAATCAGATGATTTTGCCTGAGCAGCTTGATCCGTATACTGGTGAGCACCTTTCTGCGGCTCCTCTGGTATGGAGTCATGCAGAATTTGTAAATACCATTATTTCATATCTTGAGAAACTTGAGAAGCTAGGTATTTGCAAGGCGTGCTATCCTATTGACTAATCAATTATGGTTTTTTTATTTGATATTGGTGGAACGAAAATGAGGTTTTCTTATTCGGAGGATGGTGTAAGTATCGGTGATGTTGAAGTTGTTGAAAATCCAAAGACTTTTGATCTGGGAATGGAGGTTATTGAAAAGTACTTTGAAAGGTTAACAAGTAGAGGAAAAGTAAAGAAGATGGGTGGAGGTGTGGCTGCGGTATTGGATAAAGATAGAAGGCGTATCCTTAGCTCATATAATCTTCCTGACTGGAGCGACAGGGATGTTGTGGATATACTATCAAAAAAGTTTGATTGTGGCGTTCATATTGAAAACGATGCAGCCTTGGGAGCACTAGGTGAAGCGGCTTTTGGAGCTGGAAGGGGTTATTCAATAGTTGCTTATCTGACTATTGGCACTGGTGTTGGAGGAGCAAGGGTGGTTGATGGAGAGATAGATCAGAAATGTATTGGGTTTGAGCCTGGCCATCATATTGTTAATTTTGAGGATCTTGCTGAACTTGATGATTTGGTATCGGGAGGAGGGATGCAAAGGCTCTCAGAACAAAAGGGAATTAAGGTTCTTGATGGGGATGAAATTTGGGAGAGAAGGTCAAATATTTTAGCTGTTGGTATATACAACACAGTAGTTTACTGGTCGCCAGAGGTGATAATTCTTGGTGGTGGTCTTATTGAGGCTAGAAAGTATGATGTTGGTGAGCTTTATCAAAAAGTCAAAAGGATTGCTAAAAATTATCCTTTTGTACCCCCTATAACAAAAGCCCAATTTGGGGATAAATCTGTCTTGATGGGAGCGCTAAAGTTTCTTGAAGGCTAGTTATTTTCTTCAAAAGAGTTGACTTTCATCGCGATTGTAAATATACTACAGGCAATTATGGATGCTGATAATTCTGTTCAGTCCCCAGTTGGAGAAACCAGAAGTGATGTGGGTTTTCCCGAGGTTAGGAGAGATACCCCTCGTAAGGGAAAGTTTCCGATATTTGTTGTTGCGGGGATAGTTATTCTTTTAGTTGCAGGTGTTATCTTTCTTCTGAGTAAACCAAAGACCGAAGTTGAACAAGGTGGAGGAGTAACAGTAGCAACTCCAACTCCTACAACTTTTGAGCCTACGCCAACAGTTGTGCAATTGGATAAAAAAGAATTGGATATTAAAGTATTGAATGGAACTGGAATATCTGGACTTGCAGCTAAAGTAAAAACATCCCTGGAAAAGCTGGGATATACAAATATTGAAACGTCTAACGCTGATAGCAAGGATTATGAAGTTACAGAAGTCAGATTTTCTTCGAAAGTAAGCCAAGAAGTTAGAGATGAAATTATTCGTGAGCTTGAGAAATCCTTCGAGAGTGTGAAGGCAGTTGGCGATAGCAAAAGCTCAGACATTGAGATTATTACTGGGTATCCTAAAGGGCATACTGCTACTCCAACCTCAAAGCCGTCTAGTACTCCCACCCCAACTGTATCTCAAAGCGTAACTCCCACCAAGACCCCTACTCCCACTCCGCAGTAGTAGAATAGAATAGCTTGCCTTTTTGGGAATTGGATAATTGGTATGGAAGAGTTTTCTTTTGAAATTGTTGCTAGGGACAAGAAAACAAAAGCAAGATGCGCGAAGCTGAAAACAGCTCATGGAGTGATTGATACTCCTGCTTTTGCCCCTGTAGCTACTAGAGCATCAGTCAGATCTCTTGATCCATTTGAGCTTAGATCTATTGGATCTCAAGTGGTCTTATCCAATGCTTATCACCTCTTTCTTAGACCTGGTTTGAAGGTAATAGAAAAATTTGGCGGTGTTTCTAAATTTATGAGATGGGACGGTCCTACAATTACAGACAGCGGAGGTTATCAAGTATCTTTTTTGTGGGGAAAGAATTCTTATGGGAATATGGCTAAAATCACGGACTATGGAGTATATTTTCGATCGTATGTTGATGGATCTAAACATTTTCTTACTCCTGAGCTTTCTTTGCATATCCAATCAGTATTAGGTGCCGATATCATTATGGCATTTGATCAACCGATGGGTTATTCTTACACCGAT
>JAGUZK010000009.1 GCA_020060845.1 Candidatus Woesebacteria bacterium | reverse complement strand
TTGTTTTGCACAAAAGGTGTTTGACCTAGTTTTGTTTGCCCAACCCGTACTGGGGGAGAAAGGAATTTCGCGTGAGGAGCAAAAGAAATCCTTTTTGGAGAATCTTAATGTCTTAAGGAGTTTATTGTCCAGAGACGGTGTGATGATAGTAGGATTCAAAAAAAGTATGAAAAAGGAGTTTGCTCAGCTTTTGGAGATCGTAGATGGCGATTCTGGTTGGGAGAACTTGAGAGAGAGACACCTTAACCATAACTGGATAGTTTGGAGAAATGGAGAGGAAGTCTAAGAAGTGTTTGATTCTTTTTTTGTTGTCTTTGTGTATTTTAGGGTTTTTGTAATTTTTGGTAGGATATCAAAAATAGAAGTTGAGGGGAAGTAGGTTGGCACAATTCTTGGCCAAGCGTTATTCGATTAATGATGGAATGTTTCCACTTCTGCCAGATTCCCATCGCGTGTAGAGTGATCTCATCATTGCCGGATCATTATGCAGGCGTGGATAAGATTTTTTCCAGTTCTCATTCATAAGTGCTTCCAGCCAAAATTTTTCCATCGGTATTTCTTTGTAGTAGTCCAGTAGGACTTGCCTGTACTTTCTATAAAGATCGAGTTCTCTCTTGTCCCACCAGAGGGGAATTGCATGGGCAATTAAGTGGGCGTTTAAGAAAATCGGTTTTCTTTTCGATTCTTTGGTTTTACCATCTCTGACAAGTATGCAATTTGGTGTTCTGAAAAAACGGGGATCATTGGTATCAAGGTTGCCAAAAGCTGATAAGAAGTCAGAGAATGTTACCACTCCAATATCCAATGGCAGGGTATATGGAAAATTCTGGAGGATGCGCTCAACTTGTTGAAAAAGCAGGTAATAGGTATAGTTGTTGTCTCCGAATTCTTTTTGTAGTGCCCTCTCAAGTTGTGGTATTTTAACACCCCCTTCAACTATTGGAACCAAATCTAGGTCCGGCAAGCATTCTACTTTTTCCATGACTGAATTCTTGCCTTCGCATAACTTATATTTATATGTGATTATCTCATCCACTTTAGGAAAGCAAGAACCACCATTTGCTAGACGTTCTACATCCAGCATCTTATGAAAGTCTGAGGTGCCAAAAACTCCAATTACCTTCACCTCCCCTTCTTTTGATAATGCTTCGGCTATCTGGTATGCAGTAATCTTATGACTGAGCAAAAACTCCATGGCATTCCTTTTGTCTGTGAGGCCTTCAAGCCATGAAACAATTATTGCTCCTAGGGCGTTTTGTTCTGGCATTATTTGGTGATTTCCTTTAAGCTCAATCATAAGGTTGACAGAATAAAATTTACTCTTTCAGATAGACATCTTTAGATAATAGACATCCGGTATTTACTATACGCCAATGATTGCTTATAGATTTGGTGGCATTAGTCAATATCTTTTGTTGATTAAGATTCCCTCTGCAATTATTATTTATCATTTTTTTGGTCGGGTTTCTCATTCTCAACTTTTGTTACTTCACCGGGTCCACCGTTTGGTGGGATAAGGATGGTAACTATCAGGCGAAGTCCTCTCGGTCCTTTTGTATTGACTTTAACGATCTTCCCTCCTTCATTCGGTTTAGCCTCTTCTTCTTTTCTTGAACTCATAAAAATCCACCTCCTTTTTCTTCATTCACCAAATAAAAAACCTCCTTTTTTAGTTAAGGAGGTTAAAAAGCACAGCAACCTCCTGCCTTAGATAAGGTGGATTAGGTTAAGCATGTGCTTTTGATGTCTCATGTTTGTGAAGGTGATATTATATTATTTTGCCTTTGTTGTCAACATGATGCCAACATGATGCCTGTTCATTCCAGGAATGAAACAGCTTCACATACCTGGTTTTACTTCCCCCCACTTGCATTTGGTGAAGGGTGCTGGAGAGATGGAGCGATTTTTGATTGGCGAACTGTAGGCACTCTGGAATTTCCAGAGCTTAATCTTAAATCTGCTCAGCAGATTTAAGCCGTGGCCTAAAATCATCGTGTTCTATGCCATTTCGTTAGGCCCTTTTGTTGTCTTTCCAGCCTTTCTTCGGTGCCTCTAACAACTTCTTTTTTATCCGAAGGCACATAGATGGTAAACGCTTCAAAAAGTTTTATCCACTTCTCAAGTGTTAGATCAGAAGGCTTTGCACCCCCAATTCCTAGCTCTCTTTCTAAAATATTCCTCTGTCTTGGACTAAACACTTCTCTAAATGCATCAAGTATTGTTGGTTGCCATTGATTAAATCCATAGACAACAAAGTCTCTAAACCATTGGCGAGATTCTAGTTCTACTAAGGGCTGCTCTCTTTTTCTAAATTCAGTAAGGACCGCATTTATTTTTGGCTTCTTGGGCGATGGTAGATACGAAAAGGGGTTGCTAATAGTATTGAATTACATTCTCACTTATAAAGATAGAGACAATCTCTTTATATTACAAAATCTTTTTCCTAGGGGCTACAATAAAGAAAGTTTGAATAGCTTAAAAAGGTTAGAGGCTAAGCTAATAAAAGACTACCAAAATACTTTATTTGTGAAAGAACCCCTTTCTTCTTCTCAGTATAAGGCTCTGATTAAGAAGATAGACGCTTTTCTTCTTCCGTATCATCCACAGAGCTACGACAAGCGCACCTCCGGTGTATTTGTTGAGGCAGCATTAAATGGTAAACCCATGATTGTTTCTGATAACACATGGATGGCTGAACAAGTTAAATTACTCGATAATGGAGTTACACTCGACTATTGTGCAGGAGCAAGTGAATTAAGGAGTGCAATATTAAAATTGATAGGTAAATATAAATATTTCTCAAACAACGCAATTAAAGTAAGCAATCTATACAAGAAAATTCACTCTCCTCGTAATTTTGTGAAGTCCCTATTAGACTTTATTAATTGATATGCCGAAAGTATCCATCGCTATACCTACTTATAACTGCTCTCAGTTTCTAAAAGAAGCTATCGAGAGTGTATTGGCTCAAACCTATCAAGATTTTGAGTTAATTATCTCGGACAATGCATCTACCGATAAAACAAAAGAGTTAGTAAAAAGTTTCAACGATCAAAGAATTGGGTATTACAGGAACAGTAAAAATATCGGGATGATGGCGAATTGGAACAAGTGTATTGAGCTATCAAAAGGGAACTATTTAATGATTTTGGGAGACGACGATAAACTATACCCCAGGTTTATTGAAAAATCTGTAAAAGTACATGAATCTAATCCCGCGATTGGTTTTTCTTTTACGCACTGCAATAAGGTTGATAAAAAAGGCAGATACATGATGAGATGGGGATATAAATTTACTCCAGCTGGTTATTTAGACAAATATAAGTATCTTGACTACACAATAAAATTTGGTTCATGTTTAACCAATTCGTCAACTGTTCTTCTTAACAAAAGAGTCTTTACTAAAGTAGGTTATTTCGAAGCTCCTTTCGGTACCAACACTTTTGATTTTAATATGTGGATTAAAATAGCTTTGGAATACCCAATCTATTTTATCAATGAAGCTCTTTGTGACTATCGTATCCACAAAGAACAAATAAGTGAACTTCATTGGCGTAGACCAGAAAGACCAACCGGGAAAATCGGGACATATCTAGAAATAATCAATACCATTGTTTGTCTTTTAGATAAACCTGATTACTATAATTCGGATAAAAAGAGAGAATTCTTATTGGGGAAACTAGAAGAACACAACAAGGCACTTTCCTTTCTAATCAAAGAATCATTACCTGAATTATAACTAGGTCCCTATTTTTTTAAGAAGTTCATTCTTAAATTGTTCGCCTTCATCTGGATTGCTCATTAGCTTATGAAGCCGACCTTCACTAATTACATATGATTGGTCAACACCGATATTTCTTAGAAATGATATATCATGCGATATCACTAAAATGGCACCAGAAAATTCCCTTAAAACAGACTCGATTTCTTCGATAGACTCTATATCCAGATTATTTGTCGGTTCATCCAAAACAAGTAAATCAATCGGCATTGCCGCAATCATTGCCAAAGATAGACGTGCTATCTCACCACCACTTAAGATAGATGCCTTTTTGTTTACTTCAGTTGTTTCTCTGAAAAGAAAGCGAGCAAGATGTTGCCGAATTTCGGAGATAGGTGTTTCAGAAACAACCCGTCTCATATTTTCGAGAATGGTCAAGTTCCTGTCGACTAACGCATATCTCTGGTCGAGGAACTGGAAATTAACATTTTCGGCATGTCTCACTTCTCCTCTTTGATTCTCCACTTCCCCCATTCTAAGTACTCCTTTGACTAAAGTGGATTTCCCTGACCCGTTATTGCCAAAGAGTGCAATTCGGTCACCAAAATAAATTGTAAAATCTACATCTTTGATAATTGGCCTACTGTCGTATCCGAAGCTAGCATCAGTAACAAAAAGCAATACTTTTCCCTTATGAGATTCTGACTCACGAATATTCGGGGAAATTTTTGAAACCCTTGCCAATCTAGCCTGCTCAAGTTCGCTTACACTTTCTTCAGTTTTTTCTCTGGCGAGTTTGGATTTGCGACCAGCTGTTCTGGTAGCCCTCTCTCTGAAATAATGAGCTCTATATCTGTCTCGATCTTCCGGCTTTCTACTAAGGTCTCTTCTTGCGCTATGGGCGGCCCTTTGTTGCTCTTTTTCGATCTGTCGTTTAGCCTTCTTTGCCTTGCTTTCTAAGCGTATGACCTCTCTTTCCCTGGCTTCAGTCTCGATACCTTTTTGTTCTTTGTAAAACTGATAATTACCCCCAAATACCCTAACCCCTGCATTCTCCAGCTCCCAAGTTGTTGTTGTTACATCATTCAAAAAGTCTCTATCGTGGGAGACGACCAATAATCCGCCTTGCCAATGTTCTACAAAATCTCTCAACCATAAGTTGGCGTGCAGGTCCAAATGATTCGTTGGTTCATCCAATAACAATACATCCGGCTGGGTAATGAGAAGTTGTGCCAGGGCTAGCCTGGCTGTTTCACCTCCACTCAGCCGACCTACCTTTGTAGTTAATGGGTATTCGATACCTAAACCTTTTATGGTTTCCTTAACTCTATCCTCAAGGTCATAAGCATTATGCGTGTCTAACAAAGTTAGCACCTCTGCATACCTTCTTTCGAATTCGGGGTCATCAGACCTAAATTCTCTATTCATCGCTTCAAACTCATCTAAGGCCCGAATTAAGCGGGAAACACTTGTAGTAGCTACCTCTCGAATGGTTTTGTCTAAGTCGAAAGTATAATCTTGGGCCAAATAGCCGACTCTTACGTCAGAATTTAAAACAGAACCTCTATCAGGATGTTCCATACCAGCGAGTATTTTTAAGAGGGTTGTTTTCCCACTGCCATTTCTGCCCACAAGACCGATTTTGTCGCCTGGATTTATCGATACACTGATGTCATCCAATATAATCCTTTCTCCATATTCTTTATGGAGATTTCTTGCGACCAATGGTTTTCCGAATGATTTTTTAACCATGTTTTCTCCGAATGGATTATCTGCTTCTATTCTACTCATGATTTATTAAATCTCATAGATCTTGAATAATATTAATCATCTTTAAGCTTTCTAGGGTAGCATTCTCCGGCGGATCTGAATCAGCTCTATTAAGGTGAGTTTGATTTTCCAGTAAAAAGTGGCAACTGGTATAAAGGTTCTTACCCACCGCTGATTACAAAAGAGGTTTTTGACAGAGTTCAAGAAAAATTAGTGGTTCCTGAAAAATCTCCTTGGGGCAGTAAAATCTTTACCTACAAGGGGCTATTAAGATGCGCCACCTGTAAATCAAGTGTTGTTGGAGAAGAACGGTTTAGAAAAAGGTTAAATAAAGAGCCGAGACATCACATTTAATATCACTGCTCAAGGCAAAAAGACCGTGATTGCAGAGAGGCTTATATAACTGAAGAGGAACTTGAGAGAAGCTTACTTAAGCTTGTCAATTTTATGTATATTGCTCATCCCCACGAGCTGATACTTAACAGGTAAAATCCAGGAAGGGTTAGAAACTTTCAAAAGGATGGGGGAAGCAATCTTTCTACAACAAAACACCAATCCGAATTCAACGCCTTGGGATATCAGAGATTATGCAAGGTATGTATTAACAAATAAAAACGCTGAAGAAAAAAGAGAGTTATTTAGCCTCTTTAGATTCCCGTTATTCATTCAAAACAGAAATATAACCCCTCTCTCCGAACGCATTAACTACATTACAGGATTGAATAGTTCAAATCCCGACTAATCGGTCGATTTAACCATTTAACGCCAGATTCAGCTTCCAGATTAAATACTTATTCAAAACTTATCCTTATAACAACCAGAAAGTGCCTAATTCAAGGGAATTATCCGAATAACGAGGGTGCCGTCCGAATGTTTGAGATAAAAACTAGCGGTTTTGAGGGAAAAATTGGGACTTTCGGGGCATCTCGGTCACTGGGGTGCCCTGTTTGGCTGCCCAGCAGGGATTCGAACCCCGATTCCAGCGTCCAGAGCGCTGTGTCCTACCATTAGACGACCGGGCAATAAATCAGGATATTCTTATTTTACCATAGCTGTGTCTTCTTTATTCCTTTTTGAAATACTTGGAGTAGCTCTTTTGGGATTTTTTGGGAGATTTCTTGTACCTCCCTAAAAAAGTTTAGCCTGATTGAGGTTGTCAGTATTGGGTACTGAAAAGTCTAAATCTATTTTTCTTAAAGTATTCCACTTGTCTTTGAAAAGTAAGTATCCATTCCTGACTGCGAAGTCGTATATTTCTTTTGTTATGATGACATCATCTTCACAATATTTTCTTAGTTTCTCCAAACTTTCTTTGTCGCCTTTTTGCCAATAGTATACAGCCTCAAGTCCGGAGTCGATCTTTTGCCTGTCAAGTGTCTCTCTTGCTAGTGCATCAAGACTAATTCTATGACCATATACTTCCTTGATTTTTTCTAGGATATCAAAGTGAGGCAATTTTTTGAGTGGGAAACTGGCGTAGGGCTGGAGTGCTGGGACATCAAAGTTCAAGGAGTTAAAGCCTATTATTCTATCTGCCTTTTGGAATAGCTCCCAAACTTTTTCAAATTCGCCTTCCCAAAAAGAATAGATTTGACCTTTTGTCTCGTTTTGCGCTTCATCAACATCACGGACATATAACGAAACAATAGAAACTCCAAGTTTCCCCGGGTCTTGGTCGTCAATTTCACCGAAAAGCCTCTTGGTCTCAACATCAAAAATTATCTGGTTCATCTCTTTTGTATTATGTGATTATGATTATTTAATTTGGAAATATTTGCAAGTTTGCAAAAGTAGAGATATTATATACCTAGAGATAGAGAAAAGTGAAAAAGATATTGATAGTCGAAGACGACTTTTTTATAAGAAAGCTTTATTGTGAGGCTTTTCAGTCTTCGGGCTATGAGGTATCTTCGACGGACAATGGGGAGCTGGCTTGTGAACTTCTAGAAGAAGAAGTGTTTGATTTTATCCTTCTTGACATAATGCTGCCGGATATGAGCGGGATAGACGTCTTAACAAAAATAAGATCACCCGAGAGCAAGAATTTTAAAACCCCCGTATTTGTCTTGACCAATAATGATGATAAAACTGTGATAGATAGTGTGGTTGCCGCCGGCGCAGATGAGTACCTTCTTAAGGCTAACTACAAGCCTCAGGACATAGTTTCGGAGGTTTCAAACTTTTTATCTTCGCATTCTACTTCTTTACTTCCTGATGAATAAAATAGCATTTGGGATATCTCGTCCGGGTCCTACTTTATAACCCCCGAACCAGAGTGCAGTCGAGCCACCGTCATCAAGGTTAAGAGCATTTTCCATACCAAGTGCTTTCATAACTAGTGCTGATTGGTAGACACTAGCATTGTGTACAACCCCTATGTAAACGATATTCCCTTTGTTGGAAACAAAACTTCTGTTGCCCCTGCTTATTTTTTTAGGATCATCATCTTGGGTATAAACAATATTTCCCGACAAGGTAAGCAATGGGTAATTCGAGAGCATAGAATCTATGCTTGTATCCCTGCCCCACTGCGAAGCGGCACTTACAAACCTAATATAACCATTACCGAAGATGACCGCCGGGTTTGAGCTGTAAACGTTGTTTGATGAATTAAAGTATTTTTTGTCTTTATTCATAACAAGAAGGTCAAACGAGTTTGCTTTTCCCACACAGCTTGGATAACTAGCCGGGCAAAAATAGCTACCATTAACTCCTGCGAAAGCGTTGTTGCGGGAGACGTATGAGGATAGAGACATTACGGGACAGTTGTCAAAACAATCTGTAGTGCTTGCTGTATCGACTATTACTCGGGTAGAGGCTATGTCGGCTGCAACCATGGAGACAGTGAAATTTCCCTGTTCTGTTGTCACTTGTTGTCTTGTGTATCCTGATTGTGGTGGAGAGTTACTAACAGGGGCATTTTGTAATGTAGGTGTTTTAGCGAGTTTAGCTTCTTCTAATTTGATTTTATCAGTAAGTTGTTCCAATGAATCCTTTGCTTCGTCGTAATTTTGCTCAGCAAGAAGAGCCAGTGATTTGGCAAAAAATTTCTTGAGATCATCTGTCTTTGCGCCACGGTCATCAAGTGAAATTATATCTTCATATAGGTTGACAGCATTTTTGTATAACTGTTCGATTAAATTTATCTTTCTTTCCAGTTCCTCGTTTTTTATACGTGGATCCTCGTTTTTTAGCCTGTCGTATTCCTCCTTTATTTTTTCATAGTCCTTGTTGAGGGACAAAAGGCTTTGTCTTATTTTGTCATTTTCAACTGATGCGAGATTAAGGCGGCTTTTTAAGGAGATTACTTTGCTTTGGAGAAGTATTGCCAGGACGACAAGGAAGGCAGTAAGCAAAGCCGCAAGGAATATAAATGCCTTTTTAGGAATGGGAAGTCTCTTGGCGTTTTGCTTCTTGATCTCGGGCATATTCTAATTTAGCATACCAGTTAGGATTGTAAATATCTCATGCTGGCAAGAAGCGCTGAGAGATCTATAGACACATTATTTGCACTTAGTTATTCTGAAATTGAAAATTGTTTTGCTAGTCAAGGTATAGTTTGATGGAAAAGGTAGTCAAGATCCTAGATATTTCAGACGTTGCCCATAGGGTTAAAAGATTAATCACAACAAAGCCTGACGGTTATATATTTACTCCCGGTCAGGCTACTGACATTGCAATCAACAAGCCCGGCTACAACAAGCAGAAGCACCCATTTACGTTTACTGGATTAAATAGTGATAATTACCTTGAGTTTACAATCAAGATCTATCCTCTAAACGAGTTTAGTAATCACTCTGGGGCA
>JAGUZK010000037.1 GCA_020060845.1 Candidatus Woesebacteria bacterium | reverse complement strand
GCTGCACTTTTGGCATTTGTTGAGCTATTTCAGGGGCACAAGAAAAGAAAGAGTTATGAAAATCTTTATCTTAATTCCGGCATAAAGTACTCTGATCTTAAAAAAGATCTGGCAGATGCAATCTATAAGGAGCTTGAGCCAATTCAGATAAAAAGGAGAGAACTTGAGAATGATCCTAAATTTGTTAGACAGGTTATAAAAGATGGAGCGGAAAAAGCAAGAGAGATTGCAAAAAGTACTTTGTTGGAGGTAAAAGAAAAAATGGGTTTGATATAATTTAATGGAAAGAATTACCGTCGATATTCCAGAAGAACTGTTTAGAGAGATAGAAGCTGTTTCAGAAAGAAGAATGTGGGAACTGAATTTTACCGTTCGTGAGCTACTGTTTTGGGGTTTAGTAACTGAAACTTTGAAGTTAAAAGGTGTCCGATTAGTAGGTAGAATGCCCGATGGAAGTTTGAAGGAAATTTTAGAAGAGAAGAAAGATGGGTGACATTGATTTTGCGGATTTTCAAAAACTAGATATTAGGGTTGGAACAGTTGTCAAAGCCGAAGTGCCTTCGTGGAGCCATTGGGTGATGAAGCTGACAGTAGATTTGGGTCCGGAAATTGGGAAGAAAATAATTTTTGCAGGGATAATGCATTTTTATAAGCCAGAAGATCTTGAAGGAAAACAAATTCCCTTTGTTGTAAACCTGAAACCCAAAAAGATTGGACCGGAGGGGGATTATTCGCAGGGGATGATGCTTGCGGCGAGCCCAACCCTAGACCCTCCTTTAGTTATTGGAGGTGAAGAGGTTAGTGAAAAACCTGTCCTTCTTAGCCTCAGTGAGCGGGTGCCAAACGGAACAAAAGTAAGGTAGTTAATTTCCCCTCTATCACCCTGGGCTTATAATGTTGGATGTGCTTTATTGTGATATAATGCCTGTGAATTAGACTGATGGTTAAGTGGTAAGTAGACTTAAAAAATATGCCAGCTAAAAAAGTAGGTAAAAAAGGAAAATACCAAAGACTGTCACCTGATAAAATTTTCTTTGGCAAGAATGGCAAGAAAGTTGAGCTGAAGATAATAAAAATAAATCTTTGGAAGCTCATTATTGGGTTTGTCATTTTTATTTTCTTTCTACCAGTCTTGTTCTCATTTTTTGAAATTCCAGGGATTGGCGGGAAGGTTGAGACTTCACAGGTGATTGTTGATATAAAGGAAGGAAAGGTAAAGGAAGTGTTAATCCAAGGTACAAGGCTTATAGTAAATTACAATGACGGTACAACAAAAATTGCTTCGAAGGAAGAGTCAGAAAGCTTTACAGATATACTGGCGGCTGCAGATATTGACCCAGCCAGTGTCAGATACACTGTTGTTGACCAGTCGTTTGCTAAGGCACTTGGTGATATATTGGGAGTAATTCTTCCTATAGCTTTGATGGCTGGATTCTTCTTATTAATCATGAAGGCGCAGAACAAAAGTGCCCAGGACATTTTCTCTTTTGGGCGCTCAAGAGCAAAGCTTTTTGCCAAGGGGAAACAATCTGTCACTTTTGCCGATGTTGCTGGTGTTGAGGATGCCAAAAAAGAACTTGAGGAGGTTGTTGATTTTTTACGTAACCCCCAAAAATACAGAAAAATTGGAGCTCGTACCCCGAAGGGGGTTCTTTTATTTGGACCTGCGGGAGTTGGAAAGACGCTTCTTGCGCGGGCAGTTGCGGGTGAAGCAGGAGTTCCTTTTTTCTCTATGGCGGGGAGTGAGTTTATGGAAATGTTGGTGGGGGTTGGAGCAAGCCGTGTTCGTGACCTATTTGCCACCGCTAAAGCGCAGGCTCCAGCGATTATCTTTATTGATGAGATAGATGCGATAGGCAGACAAAGGGGAAGAGGGTTTATTGGAGGACATGATGAGAGGGAACAAACTCTCAACCAGATACTGGTGGAGATGGATGGGTTTACTCCAAACGATAATGTTGTAGTTATCGCAGCTACTAACAGAGGTGATCTTCTTGACCCCGCACTTCTTCGACCGGGGAGGTTTGATAGGAGAGTAATGCTTGATATGCCGGATAAAGAAGGAAGGGCTTCAATACTTAAAATCCATGCACGAGGCAAAAAGTTTGCTAAGGACATTGATTGGAACGGAGTTGCCGACCGCACCGTCGGTTTCTCTGGAGCTGATCTTGAGAATATGTTGAATGAAGCGGCAATATTGGCTGCCCGCGAAAACAGAAGTGAGATTACCTCCAAGGATATTGAGGAGGCTGCGACAAAGGTCAAGCTTGGACCAGCTAAACGTAAGCTACAGTCAGAGGAAGATAGAAAAATTACTGCGTATCATGAGGCAGGACACGCAGTTGTTACCCATTTTTTGCCCAAGACAGATCCTGTACAAAGAATTTCAATAGTTGCAAGAGGAATGAGCCTGGGGCACACTTTTATTCCTCCTGCCTCAGATAGAACTCATGATACAAAAAATAGGCTCCTTGATCAGGTGGCAGCAATGCTTGGTGGCAGAGCAGCTGAGAGTATTGTCTTTGACGAGATGACTTCGGGTGCAGCAAGCGATATTGAGCAAGCTACCCGTATTGCGCGGGCAATGGTAACCGATTTTGGAATGAGTGACCTAGGACCTGTAAACCTGGGGGCGCAGTATGATGTTGATGACCTTGGAAGGCCACAGTGGTTTGAACCAATGCAAATATCTCAAGCCATGCAGGAGAAGGTGGATAACGAGATAAAAAGAATTGTGGAGGAGGCTTATAGTCGCGCAAGGGCGGTCCTTAAGTCGCACAGGAAAGAACTTGATAAGGTTGCAGCCAGGCTTTTGGAAGTTGAAACCTTGGATAAAGAGGAATTTGAGAAGATAGTTGGAAAAAAGCCTGTGGGTGGTAATAAGAAAGCTGAAGAAAACCTATCAGATAAAAAGTGACGGAGAAGGTAAGGATTGCCAGGTGTTGTCCTTGTATACTCTTTTATACTAGATGAAACCTAGAATTTGTGGTTTTGTCTCCTGACTGGAAATAGGAACTCATATATCATTTATTTGTTGTAAAATATCCTAATGCAAAGACTTGTCTTGATTGATGGGAATGCAATTCTCCACCGAGCGTATCATGCAATTCCTCCTCTTACTTCGAAAGACGGCAAACCGGTGAATGCCGTCTATGGTTTGATATCGATACTAGTCAGGTTAGTTAATCAGCTAAAACCTACTCACATGGCAGTTTGCTTTGATCGTCCCGAGCCGACATTTCGTAAGGTTGAGTTTGCAAAGTATCAGGCTCAAAGGCCTGAGATTGAAGAAAACTTATCATTGCAGTTTGATAAAGCCAAAGAGGTGTTAAGAGCCATGAACATTAAGATTTTTGAAAAGCCGGGTTATGAAGCTGACGATCTTATAGGATCAATCTCAAACCTAGCAACCGAGAGGGAAGGGTTTAGAGTGGACGAGGTGATTATAGTCACTGGGGATAGAGATATTCTGCAACTTGTTGACGATTCCAAAAAAATTAGAGTCTTTATGCCTGTGGGCGGGTTTTCAGAGGGAAAAATTTATACCCAAAAAGATGTTCTT